>NZ_JARWGH010000012.1:0-126621 GCF_036528765.1 Rhizobium sp. BR 362
GGCTGCGCTCTTAAAGGAGAATGGGAAGCCGGGAGCCGCACGCCATTCTGTGACCGAAGTTAACGCATCAGGGTCACGTATTGGAGCATGGTTCAAGACCGAAGGACAGAAACAATCTGTCCAGCGGAAGGAAGAGATTTAGCCGATCGGTCAAAACGCCGGTCAGAACATAACCGAACCCAAGGAAAAGCCGCCACTTGAAGGTGTTTTGTCCCTTGTGTTCTTTCATTGGAGCGCCCGATGCGCCTGATCATAAATGGTGAACCCGAGACAATTGCCGCAGCCACGCTTTCGCAGCTTCTGGCAGCGCTCGAATATGAGGGTGAGTGGCTGGCAACCGCAGTCAACGGCGAACTCATACATCGCGAGGATCGCGACGATCATCTTTTGAACGACAATGACAGGATCGAGATCCTGACACCGATGCAGGGAGGCTGACCCATGCTTGATCTCCACGGAACCCAGATTGGCTCACGCCTTCTCCTTGGCACTGCACGTTATCCTTCGCTGGCCGTTCTGGCCGAATCTGTCAAGCGATCCAGGACGGAGATCGTCACCGTGTCGTTGCGTCGGGAAACGGCCGGCGGGCGCAACGGCGGTGCATTCTTCGATATGATCCGGGCGCTCGGCGTCCGCGTTCTCCCCAACACCGCCGGATGCCATGGCGTGTCCGAGGCGGTGCTGACGGCCAAGATGGCGCGCGAGGTGTTTCAGACCAATTGGATCAAGCTGGAGGTGATCGGCAATCACGATACGCTACAGCCGGATGTCTTCGCTCTGGTGGAGGCTGCACGCATTCTCGTCAGTGACGGCTTTGAGGTCTTTCCCTACACGACCGACGATCTGGTCGTCGCCGAACGACTGCTGGAGGCGGGGTGCAAGGTGCTGATGCCCTGGTGCGCGCCGATCGGCACTGCGGCGGGGCCGCTCAACCCTGCGGCTCTTCGCTCGATGCGCGCGCATTTTCCCGACGTGCCGCTGATTGTCGATGCAGGCATCGGCCGGCCGTCGCATGCAACGACCGTGATGGAACTCGGCTTTGATGCGGTTCTTCTCAACACTGCGGTTGCCGGTGCGGGCGATCCGGCTGCGATGGCGGAAGCCTTCGCTGGGGCGATCGAGGCCGGCCGACAGGCATATGCTGCCGGCATGCTGGAGCCGCGCGACATGGCGGTTCCGTCGACGCCCGTGATCGGAAAGGCGGTATTCGCGTGAAGCTCGATCCTTTCTATCTGATCGTCGATAGCGCCGCCTGGATCGAAAGGCTGGTTCCGCTTGGTGTCAAACTCGTGCAACTGCGCATCAAGGAACGGGCGCTGTCGGATATACGCACAGACATCCGCCGGGCAAAAGCAGTTTGCGCGGCGTATGAATGCCAGTTGATCGTCAATGACTATTGGCAGCTTGCCATTGAGGAAGGCTGTGATTTCATCCATCTCGGCCAGGAGGATCTGGCGACAGCCGATCTTGCTGCCATTCGTGAGGCTGGCCTGAAATTAGGACTTTCCACGCATGACGAGGCGGAACTGGCAACCGCGCTTGCGGCGCGTCCAGACTATATCGCGCTCGGTCCGATCTATCCCACCATTCTCAAGGCAATGCCCTGGGCGCCGCAAGGTCTTGACCGCCTGCGCGATTGGAAGAGCCGCATCGGCCCGCTGCCGCTTGTCGCCATTGGCGGGCTGACGGTGGAGCGCATTGCCGGCGTGTTCGAAAATGGGGCCGATAGTGCTGCTGTTGTGACCGATATCACGCGCAATCCCGATCCAGAACAACGGACTCTGGCGTGGATTGGGGCTACCCAGTCATTTCGCAGAGAATGTTAAAGAGGAAATTGGCCTTCGGGCGAATGGCTGCGCACACAAGCTACGAACGGCTACCCGGCTTCTGGCCCATCCATTGCACGTGGCGTGAAAGGACCGCTGTGGCAACGTCCACATTTCCGGCGCGCAACGCGTTGAGGATGGCACGATGATCGCGGTCCGTCGGCGCCTCCCACTCCGCCCGCCAGCCGGAAAACAGGAAACGTGCGCTGACGGCGTGCAGGTCATCGATTGTCTTCAGCAGGCGCGGCATGTTGCAGGGAGACAGAATGAGACGATGGAACCTCCCGTTCGCCTCTTCCCATGCCTGCACATCAACCGCGCGATCGCCTGCATGAATCGCCTCTTCGGCCTCGTCCAGGATGGCTTTGGTCATATGAGGAGCGGCGTTGCGCAGCGCCAATACTTCAAGTGCGGCGCGCATCTCCGCCACCTCACGCACCTCCTCGACGCTAAAGCCGACCACGCGCACGCCTTTGCGCGGCTGGCTGACCACCAGTCCCTGGGACTCCAGCCGACGGAAGGCCTCGCGCACGGGCACATGACTGGCGCCGAATTCCTCAGCAATATGGTCCTGCCTGAGCTTGGCGCCGGCTTCGATCACCCCTGAAATAATGCGATCAGCGAGTGTCCGGCTTATCCGCACGGCAATGGGATCATCTTTTGCAACGCTCATATGGCTATCATCGGTTTCAAAAACGGTTGTGCATCGACTCAATGTCCTATGCTTACCCACCCCTTTGCTGATTCTCCACATTCTTCATGGAGCTGTAACTGTTCCATCGCGCGCGAGCTCAGATTGCGAAGATAACGGCACCGCCCGCCAGGCCCGCACCTGCGGCAGTCATGAGCAAATGCTCCCCCGATTTAAACGGTTTGCGGCGATTTTCGACGGAAAGGGACAGCGGAATGGTCGCAGCCGAAGAGTTGCCGAATTCCGCGACCGTGCTGACAAGCTTGCTTTCTTCCAATTCGAGATTGTGGCGAACTGCGTCGCAAAGGCGGAGGTTGGCCTGATGCGGAACGAAGCGGTCGATGGCGGAGACCGTTACGGCAGCCTCATCCATCGCCTGGCGTGAGGTGCGTGTCATCAGATCGACAGCGCGGGAAAAGACCTCGCGCCCATCCCGCATCGTCATCAGCACTTGGTCTGCCGCGGTTTCAGGAGAAAAAGGCTTGTTACTACCGCCTGACGGCATGGTAATCAGATCGTAGCCGCTTCCATCCGAAGCCAGGACGGCTGCCTTGAGGCCGCTTTGCTCGTTTCGGCAGGGGACCAGCACGACCGCACCGGCACCATCGGCGAACAGAACGGCACTGGCGCGTTCCGCCGGATTGATGCGGCGGCTGAGAATATTGGCAGCCACCACCAGCACCGCCCGGCCATGCGCACGCACGAAGCCATCCGCCAGCGTCAGCGCGTAGAGAAAGCCCGAGCAAGCTCCGGCAAGATCGATGGCTCCGGAATTTTGCAAACCGAGCTTGTGCGCCAGAAGCGGCGCCGAGGGCGGCAAGAGATGATCGGGCGTGGAGGTGGCAAGCAAGGACATGGCGATCTCGCCCGGTGCAATTCCGGCCTTTTCAAGGGCCATTTTCCCGGCCTCGGCTGCAAGGCCGCTCAATGTGTCTCCTTCGGTTGCCCAATGGCGAGATCGGATGCCGGTGCGCCTTTCGATCCAGCCTGCCTCGAGACCGAGCCGACCTTCGATTTCCGCATTGTGAACGATGCGGGACGGGACGGCATGACCGAATCCGGTGAGGCGGGAGGCGAGGGGCATCAAGATGCAGTCTCCTCAAGAACGAGCGAGGCGACTTCATCGATCGCATCATAGGCGGCTGCGATATCCTCGGCGCTCGTGCAATAGGGAGGCATCAGATAGATGACGTTTCCGAGCGGACGCAGAAGCAGCCCGCGTTGGCGAAATAGCCGGCGCATGCGCGGCCCCGCTTCGGCGAGATAGCCGCCGGAGGGTACCGCAAGATCAAGGGCGGCGATGGTGCCGCATTGCCTGACGTTTACAAATCTCGTGTCGTTCTCGAAATGTCGCAAATGATGGGCGTGCTGCGCCGCAAGCTCGGCAATTCGGGCTTTGACTGGTTCGTCCTGCCAAATTTTCAGATTGGCGACAGCCGCGGCGCAGGCGATCGCATTGGCGGTGTAGGAACTCGAATGGAAGAAGGTCTTGCGCCGGTCGGAAGACAGGTGGGCCTCAAAGATCTCGCTTGTGCAAAGAGTTGCCGCCAGCGGCAGCGCGCCGCCGGTCAGGCCTTTCGAGGTGCAGAGGATATCGGGTGTCACCCCCGCCCGTTCGCAGGCAAAGCGCGTTCCGGTGCGACCCCAGCCGGTCATCACCTCGTCGGCGATGAAGAGACAGCCGTATCGGCCGGCGATTTCCTTTAAAGCAGCAAGCACGGCACTGCCGTAGAACTTCATGCCGCCTGCGCCGAGCAAAAGCGGCTCCACCAGAATGGCGGCGACCTTTCCCGAGCGGCAGATGGCCTCGAACGCATCGAGTGTCTCTTGTTCGCTGCCGGCTTCTGGAAAGGGAAGGCGGTCAACGCCGAAAAGCAGCGGCTCGAAGGGCGCATTGAACACGCCGCGCTCTCCCACGGACATGGCGCCGATCGTGTCGCCATGATAGCCGTGTTCCATCACAACGATGCGGTCACGCGCGATGGCGCGATTATGGAACGTGCCGAGCGCCATCTTGATCGCCACCTCGACCGCCGTCGATCCGCTGTCCGAATAGAAAACGTGTTGCAGTCCGGAAGGCGCGAAGGCGAGCAGACGTTCGGCGAGGACTTCTGCCGGTTCATGGGTAAATTCGGCGAAGATGATCTGGTCGTAGGCCTCCGTCGCCTCCCGGATCGCCGCCATGATGCCGGGATGGCGATGGCCATGGGTGATCACCCACCATGACGAGATTGCGTCGAGGATGCGATTGCCATCCTCATCGAACAGATATGCGCCTTCGGTCGCGACGATACGCTTCATCGGCGGTTCAAGCGCATGCTGTGTGAAGGGGTGCCAGACGGGCGAGAAGGTCACGCGCTTACCTCCATCAGGGACGCAGTGTCGAAGTTCTCTCGAAAGGCGCGGCGCAGGGTTTCACTCGTCAGACTTTCCAGCAGCGGCAGCCGTCCCAACACCCTCACTTGCCCGATGGCAGCGATGGTCGCCTGAGTGTCGGCGTTTTCCGCGCCCACAAAGGCAACGCCGCAAAGGGGAATGTCGCGGTGGCGAAGTGCCTCGATGGATAGCAGCGTGTGGTTGATGGTGCCGAGCGACGTTCGGGCGCAGAGCATGACGGGAATGCGCCATCGGGCAAAGACATCGGCAAAGACTAGATTGTTCGTGAGCGGGACCAGCAGACCGCCAGCGCCTTCGATGACCAATGGACCGGCGCAGGCCGGCAGTTCAAGGCGGGCCGGGTCGATTTCCACGCCGTCGAGACGTGCCGAAAGATGCGGTGAGACCGGAGTGGCAAGGCGATAGGCTTCCGGCAGGATATGCTCAGCGGGCAGCCCGCTCAGCCGGGCGACCGCGTCACTGTCCGTCTCGCCTTCCAGGCCGGATTGCACGGGTTTCCAATAGCGGGCGTTGAGCGCGCCCGCCAGTGCTGCCGAAAACACGGTTTTGCCGATGCCGGTATCCGTGCCGGTGACCACGAAGCGGACGCTCATCTCTTGTGTTCCTCCATGGCGGCGGCAAGGCAATCCAGCATGCGCGCAATCTGCTCTGAATCGACGTTAAGCGTGATCGACAGCCGCAGGCGCGCCGTGCCCTCCGGCACGCTCGGCGGACGGATCGCACGGATGTCGAACCCTTGAGCCTGGAGAGTGTCGGCAATTCGCACCGCGCGCGCGTTGTCGCCGATGACAACCGGCTGAATCTGCGACCCGCTCGGCTCTACGCCGAACCGGCTTTTCAAGCCGTCACCGAGAAAGGCGAACAAACGTCCCAAGGCCTCGCGGCGCTCAGGTTCGTCGTCCACAATGCACAGAGCTTCGCGCACGCCCGCCGCCATGAGAGGCGAAGGCGCGGTGGAATAGATGAAGGCGCGAGCACGGTTGACAAGATAATCGGCAAGCACGCGAGGGACTGCGAGCAAGGCTCCGGAAACGCCCAGCGCCTTGCCGCAGGTATGAAGCGCTAGCACATTGTCCCGGCCTTCCAGCCCAGTCGCCAGCCCTCTGCCGCCGGTGCCGAAAACGCCGGTGGCATGGGCCTCGTCGATCACCAGAAAGCCCTCGTGACGATCGGCAATGTCGGCGAGGGCGGCAAGCGGCGCTTTATCACCGTCCATCGAATAAAGGCTTTCCACCGCAATCCAGGGCCGGCCTCTGCCGCCATTCCTGCGCCAGTTTCGGATCGCCTCGTCAAATGCGTTCGCATCATTGTGGTCGATGCTGACGGCCGCGGCCTTGCTGGCTGCAATGCCCTCATGGGCGCTGGCATGGATGAGCGCGTCGTAGACGATCAGATCTTCGCGTCGTGGCAAGGTCGAGAAAAGTGCGGAATTGGCGGCATAGCCGCTGCCGAAATAAAGTACGCGTTCGGCGCCGAAAAACTGAGCGGCTTCCGCTTCCAGCGCCTCATGTTCGGGGTGGTTGCCGCGCAGTAAGCGCGAGCCGCCCGCGCCCACCGAAACGCCCCTTTCCATCGCCGTAATGATGGCCGCTTTGAGCCGCGGCGCGCCCGCGAGAGCCAGAAAATCGTTGGAGGTAAAGTCCACGCCACGTAGCGGCGCAAGGCTACGTAGCCGCGCCCTGCGCCGCAAGCCCTCAAGCGTGGCGGCATAATCCGAAAACATTGTCGTCGTCACACCGCCGGCTCCGACGGCATGGGAGAAAGCCCGAGGCGGCGGAAGAGCGTTGTGTCGTGATCCTCGCCGGGATTGTCTGCCGTCAAAAGCGTGTCGCCAACGAAGATGGAGTTGGCGCCCGCAAAGAAACAAAGCGCCTGCATCTCGTCGCTCATCTCGGTCCGGCCGGCCGAAAGCCGCAGATGCGAGGTCGGCATCAAGATGCGCGCCAGTGCGATCGTGCGCACGAAATCAATCGGATCGACAGGTGCCGCATCAGCGAGCTTCGAACCGGGAATGGGGATGAGCTGGTTGATCGGCACGCTTTCCGGCGGCACGGGCAGGTTCGCCAGCGTCAACAGCATCGAGATCCGATCATCGATCGTTTCGCCCATCCCAAGGATTCCGCCGGCACAGACCTTGATGCCGGCCATGCGCACGGTTTCCAGCGTATCGAGCCGGTCCGCGAAGCTTCGGGTGGTGATGATTTCGGAATAGAAGCGTTCGGACGTGTCGATGTTGTGGTTGTAGTAGTCGAGGCCAGCTTCCGCGAGCTCGCCTGCCTGAGACTCACTCAGCATGCCGAGCGTCATGCAGGTTTCCATGCCGAGCGCCTTCACGCCCTCGACCATGGCGACCAGCGTTTCCATATCGCGGTCTTTCGGACTGCGCCATGCCGCACCCATGCAGTAACGGGTCGCACCCGCATCCTTGGCCTTGCGCGCCTCAGTGAGCACGCGTTCGACTTCCATCAGCTTCGAGGCCTTCAGGCCGGTTGGGTAATGCGCCGACTGACTGCAATATCCACAATCCTCGGCGCATCCGCCCGTTTTGATCGAGAGAAGCCGGCTCATCTGCACGGCGTTCGGATCGAAATGCGCGCGGTGGACGGTCTGGGCCCGGAAGAGCAGATCGTTGAATGGCAAATTATAGATAGTTTTGGCTTCGTCGAGGGTGACGCCGCGCGCTTCTGATGCAGAAAATGTCAAATCTTCCAAAATTGAGGTGATTGCTTCCACTTCGCTCGTCCTCCAGATTCAAATTATGGATAGAAAATAATTTTATCGATAATTTTGCAAGGGGTGATGCGAAGAGAACTGAGTGAAATCATCCGGTGCCAAAAAACGACGTGACGCGGCGGATTCGGTGAAGCATTCCATCCGGCCGCGGGCGGGCTGTAAGGGGCCGTCTTTATCAAAGTCCGGATTGTACGATTTCGGACCATACGCCGCAAAGATTTAGACCATGGACGAAAACTATTAACCAAGACGCTGCACATGTCTCGAAGCGCACAAGCAACGGGTGTATATATTTTAAGCTACATCCTCTCCTTCGATGATCGAGGACTTCGCTTAGTCGCTGGTATTCCGGCGAATCTTGCGTCTTAAGGTCGCCCCATCAATGGGAACGGCGACCGAATGGGAGAGTTGCCATGATGAACGCTTCTGACTTCAAGTTTGCGCCAAACAGCGTAGTTCTCATTGCCACTGACGGCAATTCCGAAACATTGTCGATGGCAGCCAGCATAAGGAAAGCCGGATTGTCATGCGTGTGCTTTTCGAACTGTCATACGATGGCGGAGCATTGGCGCGCACTCAATCCGGCCCTCGCTATTGTCGACGCGACAATAGCCGACGAATTTTTCCGCTGTCGCAAGGCGGACGAAGCTTTTTGCGATTTGCCGGTCATCGAATTCGTGCAGCCCCATGCGGAAAGCCGCACCAAAGCCTTCGCGGCCGGTGCAATGGATTGCATCGTTAAACCTGTCATAAGCGAGGAATTGCTGGGCTGCTTGAGAACGCATCTCGCCTCTCGGAGCGCATTGACGCATGCTTGAGCGCGGGTTGTAACCTTGACAGAATCGAAGGCCGGCTGGGTGCGAGCGTAGGTGACATCCGGCTTTCCGGCAGTCGACCTTAGCGACGGAGCCGATGGATAATGGGACGCCGCTTTCAACCGCGCCAACGCGGGGAGACAGCTCGCTTTATTTGAGCTGCTGTGGATCACTGGCTGCGCAAATGCAGCAGTGTGCATGGGCTCTCCGCCGTCGCCCGCTCGCAGGCAACCAATGCGCTCTCAAATGTCGGGCAGATCAAGCACTTTGGGATCGCGAGTCTAACTCGTTGTAATAGCGTGCGGCTTGGGCCACCGTCTTACGCAACGACTGCCGCCGTCGACGGAATTCGTTATGCAGCGGGTAACTGGCGACGGTCATAAAGTCGCCGCTGTGTCGTCAGCAGATCGCCGCGCAATCGCCCCATAGAAAACGTTTGACGACCACATTGCCGCCGAATCGTTCTTCAACCCTGACCGACGGCTAAATCAATGCGATATGCCGCCTTTCGCCCTACGCCATCAAAGAGGTGTTCTCCCGCATTCCTAAAGAGGATTTAAGATGATCACGCGTTATCTCTCTGCCACATCGTTGACCGCCGCGGTGTTAAGCTTGATGTTTCTTGGCAATCCAGCGTCCGCACAGCAAGCAACGCAAGAAAAGCCTACCCAAGGACAATCAGATAACAATGGTGCGGCTGCGGCAGTCAGCGATCAAAAAATCGAGGCTTTTGCGGTCGCGTATCTGCAGGTGGACAAGATCAGGCAGGAATACGCCGCCAAGATCGGAGCAACGTCGGATCCGACCGCGAAGCAGCAGCTACAGACCGAGGCGAGCAAACAGATGGTACAGGCTGTTCAGACCTCTCCAGGCATGTCGGTAGACGAATACAAGGCAATTCTTTCGGCTGCCCAGAAGGATCCGGTGCTCATTAAAAAAGTTCAGGACAAGCTTCAGAAATCCGCGCCTGCACAGCAGTAACCGGCACCACGATCATCAAGCAAAGATCGTCTATTGCGGGCCGCGCCGAGTGTCTCAATCTTGGCGCGGCATCGATGAGGTAGGAGCGCGTCGAACTCTTCAGAACGGCGATGCACCAGACCCGGAGGAGGGGCACGGCTTTGGCCTCGGGGTCCTTACAGAACGCTCATTTTTCCACCGGCTTCAGTAAACCAATCGGGCTCGTATCGTTCCCGGTATCTGGCGAATCTGATCAAGGATGTCATCGGCTGTCTGGCCAACGCCCTCGGCTTCAATGACGACGTAACCTGTTTCGCCGTACGTCTGCAAGAACTCGCCGACGATATTCAGTCCACGGGACGAAAAGATCGTGTTCAGACTGTTTAGGATGCCAGGGCGGTTTTCATGAACATGGATGAAACGCGTGCCGTTTGCACGTGGCGGCAGTTGTACCTGCGGAAAGTTGACTGCGCCCAGTGTCGAGCCAATGTCGGAATACTCGACAAGCTTCCTCGATACTTCCCTTCCAATGCGCTCCTGGGCTTCTTCGGTCGATCCGCCGATATGTGGCGTGAGAATGACATTATCCAAACCCTGCAGCGGCGTTTCGAAGCGCTCCTTGTTTGATGCCGGCTCCTTCGGGAAGACGTCGACGGCCGCGCCGGCGAGATGTCCGTCTTTCAAAACCTTCGCAAGCGCTTCCAGATCCACCACGGTTCCACGGGAATTGTTGATGAAAATGGCCCCCTTTTTCATCCTGCGCAGTTCGGCCTCGGTGATCATGTTTCGCGTCGAACTGATCTCCGGAACATGCATCGTCACGAAATCTGAGATTTCGAGAAGCTCGCCGAGCGAAGCCATCGATTCTGAATTGCCGTGGCGGAGCTTGTCTGAAGGATCGAAATAGCGAACATTCATACCCATGCTTTCGGCAAGAACGCTAAGCTGCGAACCGATGTTGCCGTAGCCCACAATGCCGAGCGTTTTCCCGCGCACCTCACGGCTGCCTTCGGCGGATTTGTCCCATCCACCTTCATGAGCAGACGCCGAACGCGGGAAAATCCGTCTGGTCAACATTATGATCTCACCGATCACAAGCTCTGCGACCGAGCGCGTATTCGAATAAGGAGCGTTGAATACGGGGATTCCACGTCGACGGGCCGCGTCCAGGTCGACCTGATTTGTCCCTACGGAAAAACAGCCGACGGCCATGAGCTTCCTGGCGGAGCTGAAAATTTCGTCTGTCAGATGCGTGCGTGAACGAATTCCGACGATATGCGCTTCTGCTATATGACTTTTGAGATCCTTATCATCGAGCGCCTTTGGCAGATGAGTGAGATTGACGTAGCCGGACGACGAAAAATAGTCTACGGCGCTCTGGCTGATGCCTTCCAACAGAAGCACGGAAATCCGATCGCGGGGAAGAGAAAGTTGTCGGGTCATTGAATAGCCTTCGATGCTCGAATTCGATCAGGCCGAGGTCGCTTTTCGGCTACGAAGCTCACGGCAACATGACTTAGCGACTAACCAACGGACCGCGCAAGAATAAATTCAGCTCCTGGGCGGATACACAAGGATCTGCATACTGCTTTGAACGTCGCCGTTGGCAGGGGCTTTCCAGTGTTTCGCTGCGCTCGAGTTCTTGATCGAAAAAGGGCCGACACAATGCAGCGAATTCAAAAGATTCTATCGAGGTTCTTTACTTCTTGCTGATACGTGTGCTTTGTCCGCGAATACTGGCTCGGCGTGAAAGGTCTTGGGGCCAACGATTTGAAATTCTGGGCGCCGTTATGCCCGATGTTGGACGATTTGCGAGCCTACGAAACGCAATCACCGGATCATGGCAGCTTCGGCCGCGCTACGCTGCAATCAGAGCACAACCACCTTTGTTCCCACTCCGACGCGGCCATAGAGATCCATGACATCTGGATTTGCCATGCGGATGCAGCCAGAGGATACCGCCTTGCCGATCGAATTCGGCTCATTGGTGCCATGGATGCGGTAGAGCGTGGAACCGAGATAGAGCGCTCTCGCGCCGAGGGGACTATTGAGGCCGCCATCCATGTGGTCAGGGAGTTCCGGCCGGCGAGCGATCATTTCCTTGGGCGGCGTCCAATCCGGCCATTCGGCCTTGCGGCTGATCGTCTGCGTGCCCTTCCAGGCAAAGCCCTGTTTGCCGACACCGATGCCGTATTTGAGAGCAGTTCCATCGTTTAGCACAAGATAGAGGCGCTTTTCCTTAGTGGAGATCACGATGGTGCCAGGTTCGTAGCCAGAAAACGGCACAATCATGCGCGGGATCGGTGACTTCGCCAAGCCGGCCCGCCTATCGTCCTTGGGGCCCGGAGTGAGTTGGGGAGCAATCGCCTCGCGGTCAATGGAGGCCCGCCGTTGTGAACGAGGGGGCGGCGGGAAATCGCCGTCTTCGTCGTCATAATAATCATAGCGGTCATCCCGGTAGTCATAATCACGGTCGGAACGCCGATAATCGCGATAGTCCGGCGGCGCCTGCCGCCAATAGCGCCGGGCAGCATAGCCGCCGTCCGGGTCGTCGCCATACTCCGGATAGTACCTCCATTCCTGAGCATGCGCGGCGACGCTTGCCATCAGGACAGCGAGAGCGGGCAAAAGGACTGATCTTATGACAAAGGGGCTAAGCGCCATTGGAATGAGATACTTGCGTCATGCCACGCCGCGGTTGCAAGCTAGAAGCTAGGTTGCTATCGCGGTAAACGCGGAGGCATTTAGGTTGCGACCTGGCAGTGAAGTTTCATCCAGGAGCGCTAGGCGACCTTAATTAGCCATGCTCGGCCGTGTTTTCGGTCGGTATCTACCCGCCGATAAGCTTCAGCGTGTGGCGCGCGATCATGAGTTCTTCGTCGGTCGGCACGACATAGAGCTCTGGGCTGCTGTCTGGTTTGGAGATCAGCAATTCGCCATTGATATTTTTTTCCGGGTCGAGCCTAACACCGAGCCATTCCAGTCTGGCGGCTATTCTCGCTCGCATCTCTGGAGAATTTTCGCCGATCCCGGCGGTAAAGACGAAAGCATCGATGCCGCCGAGCGCGGCCGCCAGCGCTCCGGCGTAGAAGGCGATCCGATAAACGAAGTGATCAAGGGCGAAGGCGGCGCGCGGGTCGTCGCTTGCCAGCAGCGCGCGCATGTCATTGCTGACGCCAGACAGGCCCTTGAGACCGGATTGATTGTAAAGCAGATTCTGGACATCCTTGGGCGACATGCCTTTCTGGTCCAGCAGATACAGGAGAACGCCGGGATCGATCTGCCCACACCTGGTGCCCATGGGCAGCCCGTCGAGCGCCGTGAAGCCCATCGTGGTTTCGATGCTCTTCCCTTCGAAAAGGGCGCACAAGGAGGCGCCACTGCCGAGATGCGCGGTAATTACCCTGCCGTTCGCGATATCCGGTGCGACCTCCCGCAGGCGTCCAGCGACGTATTCATAGGATAATCCGTGAAAGCCGTATCGCTGCACACCCTCGGCGAAAAAGCGCTCGGGAATAGCGTAGTGGTTCGCGACCAGGCTTTGTCCACGATGAAATGACGTATCGAAGCAGGCAACCTGCGGAAGGTCAGGCTGGCGATCCAGAATAGCATGGATCGGTGCTAGATTGTTCGGTTGATGCAGCGGGGCAAGCGGCACGTACCGCTCGAGATCGCGAAGAATCTCCTTTGTGATCCGTACCGGTCGGTCGTAGTCAGGACCGCCATGGACGACACGGTGCCCGGCGGCGACAAGCCGGCCCTCGTCTTTCTCACGCAGCCAAGCGCCGACGATTTGCATAGCTGCGGGCAAATCGGGCACATCCGCCGGCGCATGCTTCTGATCCGCGAGGATCTTGCCGTCACGGCCGTTGACTCGCAGCCGTGGCGCCGTGGCGATACCTTCCATCTGCCCCCGAAATAGTTTCGTCAGCCCATCTTTGGTGGAGAAGACCTCGAATTTAAGGCTGGACGATCCCGCATTGATAACAAGGATAGTATCCATGGCCATCACGAGCTCTGAACGGCAGCAGAATGACGCCGCGCATCTGCAGGCGTTAAGGCGGCCACACGAAAGACGAGGCGGGTGCGGGCCGCGTTGGCCGCTGACAGTAAAAGTGCTGAGGGGATGACAGCCCTCGGCGTTTCAAGGTCGAACTGCGTGCGCGGCTTGAGCGCTTTCTGGCCGATATCACGCCTGCCATCCAGGTTGGGCGCAATGTTGATCGCCGCGTCGATGATGACCAGCGTCTTCGTGTAGGCCGGAGTGTCCGCAACAAAAGTATCGCCGACACGCCGGCCCGTCCGCCGGGGTATTCTTCGTAGCGCCATCCTAGAGCCACCCTCCCGTGAAACCTGCGCGGCGCAGGCCGGTTACGATCGGCTGGCAGCGGCGCGTGATATTCCAGAGCAGTCCTGTCCTGTAGTTTTCGATCATCAAGGCGACGGGTCCCTGATCGATACCGAAGTGGTAGGGACTGATCCACCATCCTTTCTCACCGCCTTCTTGAGTGTAGGTCTGGTTGAACGACGGTTTGAACCCATAGAGGTGGGTCATGCCGAGGCGCATTTGCGCAAAATTCCGGACGGTCGGAACGACTATCTCCGGCGCAAAAGGCAGGGAGGCGACGACCACCCACGGCGAGACGGTCCCGTCGTCCGGTCCGAAGGGCGCGCCCCTGGCGACATAATCGAAGAATTCCCGTTCCACGCCGTCGACCGTCTTCTTGATCCAGCCGGGCCCGTCGCTTGCCGTGAATCCCCAGCAGTGCTTTCCATAGCCAACAAATTTCATAGGATTGCGGATGGCATACTCCTGCTGGACGTAGGTTGCGTCGCGGCTGTTTCGGAAGTAATCGCTATCGTGATTCCTCATGAATTCGTCGCGGATGCCGCGGAAGTCGATCCACATATGCGAGAGCTGGTGAGTGAAAAGCGGTCCCGAATAGAGCAGCTCACGCCCGTAGATATTTCTCCACTCATAGCTTTCGGTGTACGCGGCATAGGCTTCGGGCGGCAAGGGATGGGTCGGCGATCCCAAGCCGAGAAAGTAAAGCAGCAGGCCCTCATCATATCCCCGCCAGCGATAGGGAATAAACCCGTTTTCTGGCCGCCACCCGTGCGTGAGAGTCAGTCCGTGATCACAAGCCCAATTCCAGTCTGCTCGTTCGTAGATTTCATTGGCGAGCCGGCGGACTTCAACTTCGTCCGTGGTGTCGCCATCAAAATAGGCGGCCACGGTCAAAGCTCCAGCGAAGAGGAACGCCGAGTCGATGGTGGATAATTCGCATTGCCAGACACGGCGGCCGGTTTCGATGTCCAGGAAATGGTAGAAGAAACCTTTGTAACCGGATGCGTCTGGTTCAGGCCCCTGTGGGCATGACAGCAAGAACGCCAGGCGCCTCCGGGCAATCTTGGCCGCAAAAGCTCGAATGATGACGCCGCGCTCCACAACGACAGGGAGTGTTGCCAAAGCCATTCCGACTGCGGCGATGCTGGCAGGCGCATCGATTTGTGTCTTGTCGCGAACGAGCCCGTTATCCGGATTGGTGCACTGAAGATAGTAGAGCATTGTAGTGAACTGCAGCCGCCGAAGATCCTCCTCGGTGGGCAGACGATCAAGATCGGGGTCGGTCGAGAGCATTTGGGTCATAGTGGCTGGGAACAGTTCCGACGAAAAGGCGCCATTCGGCGCCCCTTAGACGTTGTCTCCTTCCGTGGATGTCTTTCGGGATGCTTGTGTCGTGCCTTTCACGCCCCACTTCCATCCGCTTATCACGGGCATGTCATCACCATATTTCTCGATGTATTCGCGATGCTCGATCAGCTTGGCATGTATTGCCTGCTTGAAGTATGCAGCGCGGGCACCCAGTTGGGGCAGCCGGTCGATGACGTCCTCGACGAGATGGAACCGATCAAGCTGGTTCATGACCACCATATCGAAGGGCGTGCTTGTCGTGCCTTCTTCTTTGTAACCGCGCACGTGGAGGTTGTCGTGATTTGTCCTGCGATATGTGAGCCGATGGATCAGCCAAGGATAACCGTGGAAGGCGAAGATGATTGGCTTATCCTTGGTGAATAGGGCATCGAAATCAGGATCCGACAATCCATGCGGATGTTCCTCCTTGGGCTGCAGCTTCATCAGGTTCACGACATTGATGACCCGCACCTTCAATTCGGGCAAATGTTCACGGAGCAACTGGACCGCCGCGAGTGTTTCGAGGGTCGGAACGTCGCCGCAGCACGCCATCACCACATCGGGCTCACTGCCCCTGTCGTTGCTCGCCCATTCCCAAATGCCGACGCCCATGGTGCAATGCCTGACGGCCTCATCCATGGTCAGCCATTGCGGGGCGGGTTGCTTGCCCGCGACAACCACGTTGACATAGTTGCGGCTGCGCAAGCAGTGGTCCGTCACCGATAGAAGCGTATTGGCATCCGCGGGCAGATAGACCCGGACGACATCCGCTTTCTTATTGACAACATGGTCGATGAAGCCGGGATCCTGGTGACTGAAGCCGTTATGGTCCTGCCGCCAGACATGAGAACTGAGGAAATAGTTCAGCGAGCCGATCGGTCGCCGCCAGGGGATTTCGTTGCAGACTTTCAGCCATTTTGCATGCTGGTTGAACATTGAATCGATGATGTGGATGAAGGCCTCGTAACAGGAGAAGAAGCCATGGCGCCCCGTCAGGAGGTAGCCCTCCAGCCAGCCCTGGCATTGGTGCTCACTCAGAACTTCCATGATGCGGCCATCGGGTGAAAGATGGTCGTCCTCTGGATAGATTTCCGCCATATAGCAGCGGTCCGTGACCTCCAGCACATCCTGCCAGCGGTTGGAATTGTTTTCGTCCGGGCTGAACAGGCGGAAATTCTTGCTCTCGAGGTTTGCTTTCATCACGTCGCGCAGGAATTTTCCCATCACGCGCGCAGACTCGACCGTCGTAGCACCGGGGCTGGAAACCTCCACGGCATAGTCGCGGAAGTCCGGCATCTTGAGGTCACGCAAAAGCAGTCCGCCGTTGGCGTGCGGATTATCGCTCATTCGACGATGGCCCGCGGGAGCCAATGCCGCCAATTCAGGCTTGAACCGGCCGCTCTCCTCGAAGAGCTCCTCAGGGCGGTAGCTTTTCATCCATTGTTCTAGAATGCGAATGTGCTCTGACTTGTCCATTTCGCCCATCGGCACCTGATGCGATCGCCAGTAATCTTCGCATTTTTTGCCGTCGATCTCCTTCGGGCAGGTCCATCCCTTCGGTGTTCGAAAGACGATCATCGGCCAAACGGGGCGCTTAACTTTGCGGTTCGCGCGGGCGTCTGCCCAAATTGTCCGGATTTCGGCGATGATGGTATCGAGCGTCCCGGCGAGCTGCTGGTGAACGTCGTCGGGATCATGCCCCTCGACGAAGTAGGGCTTGTATCCCATTCCCTCGAAAAACTTCCGCAATTCGTCCCTGGGGATGCGGGCGAGGAAGCATGGGTTGGCGATCTTGTAGCCGTTGAGGTGCAGGATCGGCAGAACGCAGCCGTCGCGGGCGGGGTTGAGGAACTTGTTCCCGTGCCATCCGGTTGCGAGCGGCCCAGTTTCAGCCTCCCCGTCACCGACAATGCAGGCGACGATCAAATCCGGATTGTCGAAGACGGCGCCATAGGCGTGGCTCAAGGCATATCCCAGCTCACCACCTTCATGAATGCTGCCCGGCGTTTCCGGGGCGACGTGACTTGGTATGCCGCCTGGGAAACTGAACTGCTTGAACAGTCTCTTCATGCCTTCCTTGTCCGGGCTGACGTCCGGATAAACTTCACTGTAGGTGCCTTCCAGATAGGCGTGGGCGACAAGCGATGGTCCGCCGTGGCCAGGACCAATCACGTAAATCATATTAAGGTCGTCACGCTTGATGACCCGGTTTAGATGCGTATAGAGCATGTTCAGGCCGGGGGATGTTCCCCAGTGTCCCAGCAGGCGCGGCTTTATGTGTCCGCGCGCCAACGGTTTTCTCAAGAGTGGATTGTCGAGCAGGTATATCTGGCCGACCGAAAGATAGTTGGAAGCCCGCCAGTAGGCGTCAAGCAAATGAAGTTCATCGGCCGACAGATGTTTGTCTGTGCGGGTTCCAGCTGCTGCAGATTGTTTGCCAATTACCGTCTCAAGCGAAGCCATCGGAGTCTCCCTGATGAAGTCGTACTGTTATTGAGAACGATTCAACGATTGCGGATGCGATGTTCGACGAAATGAGAGGTGCTGCTTGGCCCATAGCGCATGCAGACGCAAAAACAATGAGTGGCAACTGATGCCGCCGGAGAGCTTGCTATCGCCGCACCAATGCATCCAATTCCATTATTTAGTATCGCATAAAATCATGCCCCGGTCACACCGTAGGCCGGCTGGACGCCACTTTTCCTTGTAGTTTACGGTATCATCCTGTTCGTTACGGGACGAGACATGGCTTGGCGTTCCAAATTGCGCTCGCATATTCCGAGATCGTGCGATCACTGGAAAACCTTCCTGAACCGGCAAGGTTACGCACAACCATTCTAGTCCAGTCTTGCGGTTTGGCGTAGAGCGATTGAAGACGCATGTCTGCCTCCATGTAGGAGGTGAAATCCGCTAAGTGCCTGTAAGTGTCACCGCCGGTCAGAAGTATGTTACGCATTGCATCGGCCAGCACAGGCTCGTAACGAGAGAAGTGACCGGAGAGGATCAGGTCAAGAACTGCGCGGGTCTCCTGCTCATTCTCATAGTGCCACCACGGACTGTACCAGCCTTGGCTTGCGGCAACTTGCTCGGCGGTCAAACCAAACAAAAAGAAATTCTCCTCGCCGGCCGCGTCGGCCATTTCGATCGTCGCGCCGTCTCGGGTGCCGAGCGTCAAGGCGCCATTCATCATGAATTTCATGTTACTGGTGCCGCTGGCCTCGTATCCCGCTGTCGAAATTTGGTTCGATACGTCGCTCGCAGGAACGAGGCGTTCCGCCACCGAAACACAGTACTCTGGAATGAACACGACCTGCAGACGGCCACGTGTTGCGGGGTCGCCATCGATAGTGTCAGCAAGATTGTTCAAGAACTTGATAATGAGCTTCGCCACGTGATAGGCGGGCGCGGCCTTTCCGGCAAAGAAGAAGGTACGCGGCGGCATGTCGATGTGTGGGTTCTCTCGGATCCGGTTATAGAGCGCCACGATCCTCAGTGCGTTCAACAGTTGCCTTTTGTATTCGTGTATGCGTTTGATCTGGCTATCGAAGATCGTGTCCGGGTCAACCCGGATCCCCGCTTGCGATTTCAGCCACTCGGCAAAGCGTAATTTTGCCCGGCGCTTAGCCATGCGGACGGCTCCGAGGAACTCACCATCGTCGGCAAGCGGCTTCAACCTCTCGAGGTCCTCTGTTTTCGTAATCCAGCGGTCTCCGATGGCATTGGTGATGCAGTTGGAAAGATCGGGATTCGACAGGAGCAGCCAACGCCTTGGCGTAATGCCATTTGTCTTATTGTTGAAACGCTCAGGATATAGTTCGGCCAGATCTCTTACCGTGACATCCCGCAAAAGCCTGGAGTGTATCGCGGCAACGCCATTCGTGCTGTGAGACCCTACAATCGCAAGATGCGCCATTCGGACGAGACCGCCGCCGGGCTCGATAACCGCCGCCCGTTCGACGCGACCTTGATCATCTGGCCAGCGCACCATCGCCTCTTGCCTCAGCAGGCGGTCGATCTTCCCTATGATCTGCAGATGGCGCGGCAGCATGAGTTCGAACCATCGGAGCGGCCATTTCTCCAACGCCTCGGGAAGAAGCGTGTGGTTCGTATAAGCAAGCGATCGCTTCGTGATATCCCAGGCCCGTTCCCAGCCCAGTGCAGCATCGTCCAGCAGAATACGCATCAGCTCCGCAACGGCCAGGCTCGGATGCGTGTCGTTGAGCTGGATCGCGACCTTGTCAGGTAAATTATTCCAGTCGCTATTGTTCATACGAAAGCGGCGGATAAGATCTGCCAGAGAGCACGCGACCAGGAAATATTCCTGGACGAAGCGCAGACCTTGACCCATGCTCGTGGAGTCGTCCGGATAGAGCACACGAGTGACGGTCTCCGCCGTCAGTGACTCGGCCAACGCACTCACGAATTCGCCGGCGCTGAATTCCTGAAAATCGAAGCTGTTGGGAGCGGCTGAAGCCCAAAGCCGCAATGTGTTTATGGTCTTGCCGCCATATCCGACTATCGGTCTGTCGTAGGGTATGCCGAGAAGCTTCGATGGCGCGCCGGTGATAGCTTTCAGATTTCCGCCGCGCACCTCGAAAGAGCATCCGAGCTCAACCGTGACAGCATGTTGGGGACGGGCCACCTCCCAGGGATCGGGTCTGCGCAGCCAGTTGTCGGGTTGCTCCTGTTGCCAGCCATCTACAATCGTCTGCTTGAAGATGCCGTATTCGTAGCGCAATCCATATCCCATACCCGGCAATTGCATGGCTGCCATCGAATCCAGAAAGCACGCCGCCAGTCGCCCAAGTCCGCCATTGCCCAAGCCGGCATCCGGCTCCTCAGCGAGGATCGCCAGCTCGTCCAACTGGTTTTCCTTCAAGAATTGACCGACAAGTGGCTCGAGTCGCAGGTTGAGGATGTTGTTGCTCAACGACCGACCAATTAAAAACTCCATTGAAAGATAATAAATACGCTTTGGATTTTCCTGATTATAGGCCTGGTCGGTTTGCTGCCATCGTTGAGACAGGATGTCCCGAACGGAGCGGGCGGCTGCCTCGTATCGCTCCCGGTTCCCGACTTCAGACGAGGGGAGCGCGTTGTCAAAAAGCAAATGTCGCTCGTAGAGGGCGTTGTTACTGCCGTTGAACTTGATCGGTCCGCAGCCATATTGCTGCAGCAGCTCCTCCGGCGCATCGTTCTGCGGCAGGTTCGGAAGGACTATGCGCTCACTGGTCATGTCTTTTGTCTCCGATGCCCATTCCATCTTAACGTCTTTGAGACATTGTACCTTGTAAGCAGATCGATGCTGGCTCTTTACAATTCCCCCGTTGGAATACGGGACAACTCGATTGTTGCGGCAAACTGAAGCGTTTTCGATATCGACCGCTGCATGACGATGCGTTTCAACACCGTATCAAAGCCGGGTATTGGCAGTGTATTCCGTCTTGTCAGAACATGCTGTGGAGATGAATAGGTGGTAGCTCAATCACGAAGGCAGCTATGAGAAGTGCTCGACAACCCCTCTGACACCGTTGACGCTTTCCGATGCGATGCGTGCGGCTTTCTTGCCCTCTTCCGTGTCGACGTTCCCCCACAGATGCACAATTCCATCAACAACGGCAACCTGCAACTCAAACCCTTCCAGTCCGGTGTTTTCCCCTAAGCGGGTCGCGATGATGCGTTGAATGGCGTCGTCGCCGGTCATTGTTTTATCTTGCCGGGTCACGAGAAATGCCTTGAGCAGATCGGCGCGACTGACGAGGCCGACCAAATCGCCATCTTTTATGACAGGAATTCGTTTAATGCCGTGCTCTTCCATCATCTTCGCGGCTTTCGCGAGGGAAGCGTCTTCGTTGATGGTGATAGGATTGCCGGTCATCGCATCACCGACCCGCCACGAGTGGCGTTTTATGTAAGCGCTCGCTCTCTCCCGGTGGGGAGTGGTCGTGTCGGCGAGTGAGCTGATCGCCGCACCTCCCAACTCCGTTCTTCGGATCAGATCGCCCTCGCTGATGATGCCAACGAGACGTCCACTGTCATCGACAACCGGAATTCCGCTCACATGGCTGGCCAACATAGTTCGAGCCGCCTGCTCGACACTATTGTCAGGTGATATTTTGACGAGCGTAGCCGTCATCACATCTTTGACCAGCATCTCGGCTTCACTCCGAAGTGGCTATCGTCGTAAGAAGATAAACCTGTTGCGACTTATCGGCAACTAACGCGCAAGTATTACGGCGAGGGATGTGCAGGGGACGACGATTCAATTGCCTGAACCTCGGCAGCACTATTTTAAGTGTTTAGTTGCGCGCATTGGCCGGCGTATGCAGTGAAGCGCCTGCCTTTTCTGCCGCCGCCTGCAGACGCTTGTCCCTGGTCCATAATGTCGCCCGCCGATCAAGCAGTATCGAAGCGAGCAAGTGGGCATCTGTATAGCCGATGCCCATACTGAAAATACCGTGGCGATCGATCATTGTCATCATTTCGTCGTGCGTTGCGACCAACGCCTGGCGCTGGACTGCCAGGAGCGTTATCACGCGCCCGCGATCCCGAAGGCTGCCAAGCCCCAGTTCGCCAACCACAGCCGGATGGCAGAGTAGACGATCATCCTCAATGATCGTGCGCAGCTCTGCATCAGCATGGCGGAAGTGATCGATCCATATAGAAGTGTCTGCCAGTATCACTTGGCCGCTGCGCTCCGGCGACGTGGAGCTGCCTCTGCATCGGGCATAGTTCCGCCGAGTGCGATGAGGCGTTTTCCGGACTCCACTCGGACAAGCGTCTCCAACGCTTGGCGGACCAGAGCAGCGGTTTCTTTTGTGCCGGTCAGGGCCCGAGCCCTTTCCAGGAGAGCGTCGTCGAGATTGATGGTCGATCGCATCGTTTCGTGTCCTTGTTCTGGTGCAATAAATAGCACCATTTGGTGATAAAATCTACGCCTAGCTCCTACGTCGTAATGTGCTTGGAGTTCCTCTTGTGAGAGGACATGGTTTCGTTTGCAACCAATCCATAAAGTTCAGAGGCGACCCAATGCCTTTCTGGTACTGAACGGTGGCGCCCATTTTTGCGGCTTTAATGAGGGGTAGTAGAGTGGTCAGGGTATCAGAAATAATGGCCAAAGTTCTGTGACAAACATTCGGCTATGACGTTAGATTTTCAATCGCTGGAGACAATTTAGCTTAATACGCGATGACGGTTCTGATCCGTTCATCTGCAAGTGGGGTCAAATGAAGAGATCGTAGGTTTCGGTCCTGAGTCCAATCACCAAGTTTGCATGGGACAACTCAAGCGGTTTCGCCCGGCACCAGTAAGAATCCGACATCTATCGTCTGAGCTGGCGCATCCTCCAAAAGGAGTTCCGCTGCCCGCCTTCCTATATCCACACGCCGTGTGAGAATACTGGCAATGGGCTGCGGGGTGTGGCGGCAGATATCGAGCGCGTTGAAGCCGATGATCGCAAGCCGGTCAGGCACGGGAATTCCCGCGGACAGGCAATGGAAATAGCCGCCAAGCGCCATGTCGTCGTTGGAGAAATACACGGCATCAATGTCGGGGGATCGGCCTAACACACTCGCCAACCCGGCCTTTCCGGCGCTGACGGAGGAAGGAGCGCTCAGGATTTCCCGATCTCTTAGCGCCAGCCCTGCCTGTTTGAGCTGATCGACAAATCCTTCGAAGCGTTTTGCGCTGCGGGTGTCGCGTTCGATGTCGTGGCCGACATAAGCGATACGCGTATAGCCTTTTTCAATCAGATGAGCGGCGGTAGCCCTGCCAGCCGAACGATGAGAGAACCCGACAGCGATATCGATCGGTTCTCCGTCAATATCCAGCAATTCCAGAACGCGGCATCCGGCGGCGCGAAGCAGTTTCCGCGTTCCTTCCGTATGTTCCAGGCCGACAAGCATGACCGCTTCCGGCCGCCACGCCAAAACGGCGGCGACAAGCGCCTCCTCCCGCATGGGATCATATTCGGTAACCGCGAACACGGCCTGCTTCTGCCGCACTTCTAGCCCCCTCGTAACGCCGCTCAAGACATCGGCGAAAACGATATTCGATAGAGAGGGCACGATGATCGCTACCAACGGCGTGCCCGTCGATGCCAGGGCTCCGGCGATCTTATTGGGAACATAACCAAGCCTATCAACCGCCGCCATGACGCGCGCGCGTGTTTTTTCCGAAAAGGACCCATGATTGCGCAGAACGCGCGAGACCGTGCTTTCGCCAACGCCCGCAGCGTCCGCGACCTCGGCCAGCGTGATCGGAGTACTTTTCAGGTCCATTTCCGTCCCAAGCTCCGTTTGGCGAATTCGCCCGCGAGGGCGGCGGGTTTTCCCTTGTCATTCAAGACTTTGGAAAGTGCTGAATGGCAACCTTCGCAACCATATTCGCAACGGACCTGCTTGTACAATGGCAGCGCTGCCAAAAACTGCTTGGCAGCGCTGCCAAAATTATTTATAAGAATGGCAGCGCTGCCAATCCGGAGCGCGGGAGGTGAGAAGACCCATACCCATTGGAGGAGGAGAGCAATGACGGTGCTGGATCAGGCATCGGCCGCCGCAGCAGGCGTGCCCGATGCTTTGGAAAATACTGCTTACAAGAAAGTTTTCTGGAGGATCATACCCCTGCTGATGTTCTGTTACGTGGTCGCATATCTTGATCGCGTGAACGTCGGCTTTGCCAAATTGCAGATGTCCAGCGAGCTCGGACTTTCGGAGGCCGCCTATGGGGCCGGCGCCGGCATTTTCTTTATCGGCTACTTCCTTTTCGAGGTGCCGAGCAATCTGCTGATGAACAAGGTTGGGGCACGGATATGGATCGCCCGCGTGATGATCACCTGGGGCATCGTTTCCGCCGCTTTCGCATTCACGACCTCGGAAACGATGTTCTACGTTCTGCGCTTTCTGCTCGGTCTGGCGGAAGCCGGCTTCTTTCCGGGGATCATTCTTTACATGACGTCCTGGTATCCGTCCCATCGCCGCGCCAAGATCATCGCCACGTTCATGTCGGCCATTCCGGTTTCCGCCATCTTCGGCAATCCGCTTTCGGGCTGGATCATGGACGGCCTTCACACTTTTCACGGCATGTCCGGATGGCAATGGATGTTCCTGATTGAAGCCATCCCCGCCGTCCTGCTTGGTTTTGTCGTTTTTTTCTATCTCGACAACCGTATCGAAGATGCAAAATGGCTGAACCAAAAGGAGAAAGATGTTCTGCTGGCCAATATGGAAGCTGACAACCGGATCAAGACAGCAAGCCCCAGCAGCCTCGGCGCGACCCTGAGCGACGGCCGCGTGTGGCTGATGAGCCTGATTTACTTCTGCTTCGTGCTTGGTCAATACGGCTTGAATTTTTGGATGCCGACTCTCGTCAAAGCTTCCGGGGTCGTCGGCAATTTCAATGTCGGACTGGTCTCGGCCATTCCCTACATCTGCACATTCATCACCATGCTGGTTCTCGGACGCTCGTCTGACCATTTCCGCGAACGTCGTTGGCATCTCGTTATCCCCGCCATGGTCGCCAGCATCGGCTTCATCGCCGCAACCGTCGCATCAAGTACCGGGATTGCCATCGCGGCGCTCTCGCTGGCGGCTGCCGGTGCGATTACCTGCGCGCCGCTGTTCTGGTCCTTGCCGACAGCCTTTCTGGCCGGCACCGGCGCCGCAGCAGGCATCGCCTGGATCAATTCGGTCGGCAATCTTGCGGGCTTCCTGGGACCTTTCATAATCGGTTATCTCAAGGACACCACGGGCAGCAATTCCATTGGCATGTATTTCCTGGCGGCGGCATTGGTGGTCGGTTGCATCGCCACGCTTTCGGTGCCAGCAAAGACGGTAAATCGCTGAATGAGCGCCTCCCCGACGTGAGACGCCGGGGAGGCCATCCGTTGCATCAATTAAGGATCATCATATGACAACCCTTCCAGAAAACGTGGAAACCCCTCAGGTGGCGGTGGTAATCGGTCTTGGAGCCATGGGTATGGGCATGGCCCTCTCGCTCAGGAAGGCCGGCTTCGATGTGATCGGTGTCGATATTTCCGCAGATGCGGTGTCCCGTTTCGTGCAGTCAGGAGGCCGCTCTGCCTCCAGCATCGCCGAAGCCGCAAAAGAAGCCGACATCGTGGTTTCGGTGGTCGTCAACGCGGCGCAGACGGAAAACGTCCTGTTCGGTGCCGGCGGCATTGCTGATGTCATGCGTCCGGGCTCCGTGTTTATTTCGTCCGCGACGATGGATCCCGCCGTGGCCGGCAAGCTTGCCTCGCGGCTCGAAACAACGGGCGTGCACTATCTCGATGCGCCCATTTCGGGGGGAGCGGCGCGCGCCGCCAGTGGCGAGCTGACCGTCATGGCCTCAGGGACAAAGGCTGCCTTCAGCGCCGCGCGCCGAGCGCTCGATGCCATGGCCGCCAAAGTCTATGAGCTTGGTGATGCCGCCGGGGCCGGTGCGGCCTTTAAAATGATCAATCAGTTGCTCGCCGGGGTTCACATTGCTGCCGCCTGCGAGGCGATTTCGCTCGCCGCGAAACTGGGGCTCGACCTCGACAAGGTCTATGAGGTGATTACCGCATCCGCCGGCAATTCGTGGATGTTCGAAAACCGCATCCCCCATGTACTCGCCGGCGATTACACGCCGCTCAGCGCCATCGACATTTTCGTCAAGGATCTCGGCATCATCCAGGACATGGCGCGGTCCGAACGCTATCCGGTGCCGCTCAGCGCAGCGGCATTGCAAATGTATCTCGCGGCTTCCGGCGCCGGCATGGGGCGCGACGACGATTCTTCGCTTGCACGCCTTTACGCGCAGCTTTCCGGCGCCTCGCTTCCAGAAAAGAAGAGGTGAGCCATGCCCGCCTTCGCCGCCAACCTGACGATGATGTTCAATGAATGGTCGTTCCTCGATCGTTTCGACGCTGCCGCCGAGGCAGGGTTCTCCGCCGTCGAATACCTGTTTCCCTATGACTTTAAGCCCGAAGATATCCAGGAACGGCTTGTCCGCAACGGTTTGACCCAGGCGCTTTTCAACATGCCTCCGGGTGATTGGGACGCCGGCATGCGAGGAATGGCATCGCTGCCGGGCCGCTTCGACGATATGGCCGACGGCGTGGACCGCGCGCTCGTCTATGCCGAGGCCACCGGCGTAAAGAACATTCACCTGATGGCCGGCCTGGCCGACTGCAACGATCCGGAGGCGCACGCAAGTTATCGTCGTGCCGTGGAGCATGCCGCTCATCGGCTCGCTGAAAAACGGCTCAATCTTCTGCTGGAACCCATCAATGGGCGTAATATGCCCGGCTATTTCCTCAATGATTTCCGTATGGCCGAGCAGCTAATCGGTCAGCTTGGCCTTACCAATGTGAAGCTGCAGTTTGACATTTATCATTGTCAGATCATTCATGGTGACGTGACGACGCGCCTACGCAAGCTGATGCCGATCAGCGGGCATGTGCAGATCGCCAGCGTGCCGTCGCGTCAGGAGCCCGACGGCGAAGAGCTTAACTTTCCATTCCTGTTTTCCGAGCTCGATCGGCTCGGCTACGCGGGCTATGTCGGCTGCGAGTATCATCCTCGCGGTCGAACGACGGATGGTCTGGGCTGGTTCGAACCTTACAAACGGGGATAAGCAATGGGTATTCTTCTTGGCGTCATCGCAGACGACTTCACCGGCGCCACCGATATCGCCAGCATTCTCGTACGTCAGGGAATGCGGACCGTCATGTCGATCGGCGTTCCCACGCCGGCATTCGACGTTCGTGACGCCGAGGCGGTCGTCGTTGCACTGAAATCCCGTACCATTCCGGTAGCAGAAGCTGTCGCGCAATCGCTCGATGCGCTTAGGTGGCTGCGGGCGCACGGTGCCGAGCAGATTTTCTTTAAGTACTGCTCCACATTCGACTCCACCGCTAAGGGCAACATCGGTCCCGTCGCCGATGCCTTGAGCGATGCGCTTGATGCAAAGGTCGCGGTCGTATGTCCCGCTTTTCCCAAGAACGGGCGGACGGTGTTCAACGGGCATCTTTTCGTCGGCCGGCAGTTGCTGCAGGATTCGCCGATGAAGGACCATCCGCTGACGCCGATGCATCGTTCCGATCTGGTCGCGCTGATGGCGGAACAGTCGGTCCACAGCGTCGGCCTCATCCCTCATGAGATCATCTCCGCCGGTCATGCCGCGATCGCGGAAGCTTTTGCCAGAAGCGTGGAGACGGGACAGCGCTACGTCGTCACGGACGCGATCCATAATGATCATCTGCGCGCCATCGGACGCGCGGTGCGCGGCCACAAGCTCGTGACCGGCGGTTCGGCGCTCGCCATGGGCCTGCCGGCCAATTTCGGCATTTCGCCACGCAAGCCGGCGGAACATACGCCCACATCCTCATCGCCGCCGCGAACGGCAATTCTGGCGGGCAGTTGCTCCGCCGCGACCCGCGAGCAGCTTGCCAGGGCGAGGGCACTCTGGCCGAGCCGCAGGATCGACCTGGACGCCCTAGCCAATAAGGGTCCCGTCATCGAGGAGACTCTTTCCTGGGCGCAAAGCCAACCCGCCGACCAGCCGGTCGTAATCTATGGGTCTGCAGATCCTGCTGAGGTGGAAGAGAACCAGGCGAGATACGGAATCCAGCAGGCCGGTGCCATGATGGAACACGCACTGGCCGCGATCGCGGAGGGACTCGTGGCAAACGGAGTCAGCCGGTTGCTCGTGGCCGGCGGAGAGACGTCTGGCGCGGTGATTTCGGCGCTCAAGGTGCAGGGCCTTGCCATCGGCGCTGAAATTGCACCCGGGGTGCCATGGACAACGACCCTCTCCGATCGACCATTGCAGGTGGCGCTCAAAAGCGGCAATTTTGGTGGTCCTGATTTCTTTGAACGTGCCCTGGATATGCCCGCATGAGCGAGACACAGATTCGCGACCAGATCGCCGGCTATGCAAAATCGCTGTTCGACCGCGGCCTGACCGCTGGATCGACCGGCAATATCAGCGTCCGCGTCGACGATGGATGGCTGATGACTCCGACAGGATCATCCATGGGAGCCATCGATCCCGCACGCATTGCCAAGCTGGATGAGACGGGGCGGCATATTTCTGGCGACGCGCCCACCAAGGAAGCATTTCTGCACCGGGTCATGTACGAGAAGCGGCCGCGCGCGCGGGCTGTCGTCCATCTGCATTCGACGTATTCCGTCGCGGTTAGTTGCCTGTGCGGCCTCGACCATAATGATGTGCTTCCGCCGCTTACGGCCTATTATGTCATGCGCGTCGGTCGTCTGCCTCTCGTGCCCTATTATCCCCCTGGCGACGAAGCCTTGGCCCACGCGGTCGCAGCGCAGGCTGGCGGCAACCGGGCGGTTCTGCTGGCTAATCACGGTCCGATTGTTGCCGGCGTAAGTCTTTCTGAAGCGGTCTATTCCAGCGAGGAGTTGGAGGAGACGGCCAAACTGTTCTTGCTGTTGCGCGGGGAGAAAACGAGACCGCTGAGCTGTGACGAGACGACTACACTGCTGCAGCGCTTTCCGGATAGGGGATAAGAATTGGTGACGGCGGAATAGGCCCCGAGCTGCGGATGGATCCGGTGGCGAGTATCGCTCAAGTCATAAACTCTCGACAAATACCTCTGAACGCGTCGTACAGCGGCCAATGTCGTGCCATTCATGCGCAATAAAGCTGGGCCAGCCAGATCGACCCAGGCTTTCCGCCCGGCTCGACCTATTCTGCGGACCGGCTTGCCTTCTCCGCCAGTGACAACAATCTTGTGAAAAATCCAATACTAGGGCACAATTTGTGAATGCACCTGAAGTGCGGAGCCAACTCGAATCCGGCCGTCTCGCGCCGAGTGAGAGCTCGCGTGGGAGGGTGGCGTCGATGGATCAGGGGTTCTTTCTTCTGTTCGCTACGGTGTCCGTGATTGCGGCCCTGATGGTGGTCGTGGCGCGGAATCCGGTTCACAGCGCATTGGCGCTAATGGCGTGTTTCCTGCAGATCTCCGCAATTTTTGTCTTGCTTGGAGCGCCGTTGCTCGCGGTCATCCAGATCTTCGTCTATGTCGGCGCGATCATGGTGCTGTTCCTATTCGTAATCATGATGATCGATGTTCGCGAAGCCGTGTTGCAGCGGTTCTTGCCGGGCGCCAATCTGCCGGCTCTCGTGCTCCTCGTTCTGCTTGGAGTCGAGATGCTCGTGCTGGTGCTCCGGAGCCCCCGCTTTTCGATCACGGAGCCGGTCGCTATGCGTGGCGGCGATCAGATCAGGCAGCTCAGCACGACACTCTTCGCCGACTATCTCCTGCCGTTTGAAGTCGCCTCGGTCATTCTGCTGGCGGCCCTGATCGGCGCCATTGTTCTGGCGCGCAAGGAGTCGGAGTGATGGTTCCGCTCTGGTGGTATATTTTGCTCGCAGTGGTCCTGTTCGTGATCGGATCGGCGGGAGTGTTGCTCAGGCGCAATATTCTGGTGGTGCTGATGTCGCTGGAGTTGCTGCTGAACTCGGTCAACATCAACTTCATCGCTTTTGGACGTCAATACGGCGATTTCCGCGGGCAGATCTTCGCGATCTTCGTCATCGCAATTACCGCGGCGGAGGTTGCCGTCGCCCTTGGCATCTTGGTCGCCCTTGTGAGGAACAAATCCACCCTCAAGGTCGACGACGTGACCATGATGAAAGGATAGCGGCTTGGACCCGGTGATATCGATCCGGCCACTGCTTGCCGTCGCCGTCCCGGGCCTGGCGGCTCTAACAATTCTGCTTCTGAACAACCGCGAGAAACTCCGCGATATCGTGTCGCCAATAGCAGCAATTGTTCTGTTTGCGATTGTCGCTTCAATGGCACCGACGGTGCTGACGGGCGGGACCGTCGACTTGCGCCTGTTCGAGATCTTGCCAGGGGTCGAGTTCGCTTTCCGGGCTGACGCACTCGGCATGGTGTTCGCCACGATCTCGTCGCTTCTATGGATCGTGGCCGCGATTTATTCCATCGGCTATATGCGGCATCTGAATGAGCATGCGCAGACCCGGTTTTTCGCCTGCTTCGCAACCAGCCTCGCGGCCGCAGTTGGGGGCGCTTTCGCTGCCAATCTGTTCACGTTGGTCATCTTCTACGAGCTGCTCAGCCTCGTTACCTATCCGCTCGTCTATCACCATGAGGACGAAGCGGGATGGAAGGGCGCCCACAAGTATCTCGTCTATTTGATGGGGGCCTCGAAAAGCGTGCTGCTTGCCGCGCTGGCGCTGACCTACTCCATTGCGGGATCGCTCGATTTTGTAGAAGGGGGACTGTTGGCGGGCACCAATGCCTCAGCGGCGCTGCTGACGGTCGTCTATTTCTGCTATCTTTTTGGTTTCGCCAAGGCTGCGGTGATGCCGATGCACGCCTGGCTGCCTGCCGCGATGGTGGCGCCGACGCCGGTCAGCGCGCTCTTGCATGCGGTGGCAGTAGTCAAGATGGGCGTGTTTTGCTTGCTGCGAGTGGTGTTCCATGTCTTCGGCGTCAAGCTAGTCGGAGAACTTGGCCTCGGCATTCCCACGGCCTATCTGGTTTCGTTCACGATCCTGATGGCGTCTGTCTATGCCCTGACGCGGGACGACCTCAAGGCGAGGCTTGCCTATTCGACAGTCAGTCAGCTTTCCTACATCGTGCTGGGCGCGGTTCTGCTATCGCCTGTCGCGATGGTCGGTGGCGTTATCCACATGGCTGCGCACGCGTTCTCAAAGATCACCCTGTTTTTCTGCGCCGGGTCGATCTATTGCGCGTCCGGCAAGCGAAATATCAGCGATATGGCGGGTATTGGCCGCAGGCTGCCCTGGACGATGGGCGCCTTTTTCATCGCGTCGCTGAGCATGATCGGGATACCGCCGACCGCAGGCTTCATCAGCAAGTGGTATCTAACCTTGGGCTCCGTGGAGGCAGGACAGATAGCGTTCCTGGCTGTGCTCCTGGTGAGCTCGATCCTGAACGCAGCCTATTTCCTGCCGATCAGTTACGCCGCCTTTTTCGGGACGGAGACTGAGGAAAGCCCGGCGACGATCCGTGAAATTCCAATGGTCACGATCCCGCTTGTCGCGACCGCCATCCTGTCGGTGCTGATGGGCATCTTTCCCGGCTATTTCCTCACCCTGGCGGACGGAGTGGTCAAATGATCAAGCGTGTCATCGACTTCTTTGGTGATGAAGAATATGCGAGGCTGCGGCGCCGACTGCTCTATCTGGTGCTCATTCTGATCGTCGCGGCTGACTTTCTGGTCTCTCGCGAACACGCCGAATATCTGTGGGACCGCCTGCCTGGCTGGTCCGCCGTCTACGGCTTCGGCTCCTGCGTACTGATCATCTTCGTTTCGAAGTTCCTCGGCCATCGGGTCGGGCTGATGCGGCGCGAGGATTACTATGACTGACTTCATTCATCCGGCTCTGCTCTTCATTCTCGGTGCTCTGCCGATCCCGTTCCTCGGCGGATCGATACGCAAAGTCTATCTGCTCGCAATCCCGACGCTAGCGATCCTTGCCGTGCTCATGATGCAGCCCGGCAGCTATGGCGAGGCGTGGTTCATCGGGCAGGAAATCTTGATCGCGAAGGTCGACAAGTTGAGCATCGTCTTCGCCACCGTTTTCACCATCATGGCGCTGATCGGCATGGTCTATGCGCTGCACCTAACGGACGCTGGCCAACACGTGGCGGCCTTCATCTATGTTGGCGGAGCGCTCGGTGTGGTGTTCGCCGGCGATTACCTCACCCTCTACATGTTCTGGGAAACCATGGCACTCGCTTCCGCCTACCTGGTTTTTGCGCAGCGCGGCGGGCCGGCGATCCAGGCAGGGTTCCGGTATCTCATGGTTCATATCACCGGCGGCGTGGTTTTGCTTGGAGGCATCATTCTTCACGACCTCGCCACCGGCTCGTTGCTCTTTGGGCCAATGGAACGGGGTCCGATCGAAGGAGGAATGGGCCTGGGCGCCTATCTGATCCTCGTCGGATTCATTCTCAACGCGGCGGTGCCGCCACTCAACGCCTGGCTCACCGATGCCTATCCAAAGGCGACCGTCACCGGGGCGGTGTTCATGAGCGCCTTCACCACCAAAACCGCCGTCTATGTCTTGGCGCGGGCGTTTCCAGGCACCGAGCTTCTGGTTTGGCTCGGCACGGCGATGGCGCTCTACGGCGTCATCTACGCGGTGCTCGAGAACGACTGCCGGCGGCTCCTCGCCTATCACATCGTCAGTCAGGTGGGTTACATGGTGGCTGGCATCGGCATAGGGACGGAGATGGCGGTGAACGGAGCCACCAGCCATGCCTTCGCGCATATCCTCTACAAGGCCCTGCTCTTCATGGGGGCCGGGGCGGTGATCTACGTCACCGGACGGCGCAAGCTCACGGAGCTTGGTGGGCTCTACAAGACCATGCCGCTGACGGTGGCACTCTACATGGTCGGTGCTTTCGCGATCTCGGCCTTTCCGTTCTTCTCGGGCTTTGTCACCAAATCGATGGTGATATCAGCCGCTGGGCAGGATCATCGGGCGCTGGTGGTGCTGGCGCTGACGATGGCGTCGTCTGGCACGTTCTTGCACACCGGCCTCAAGCTTCCGTATTACATGTTTTTCGGCACCGATCGGAAACTGGAGGCGAGGGAACCGCCACGCAACATGCTGGTTGCGATGGCCATGGCGGCGGTGCTCTGCATCGCGATCGGAGTGTTTCCGCAGCCGCTCTATGCGCTTCTGCCTTATCCTGTCGATTTCCAACCTTACACAGGCCTCCATGTTACCGAGAGCCTCGGCCTCTTGATGTTCACCGCCCTGGGATTCGTGCTGTTCCTAAAGGCGCTCGATCCAGAGAACACGATCAGCCTCGACACCGACTGGTTCTATCGCAAGGGTGCGCGGTGCTTCATGTGGCTCGCCGAAAAACCGCTGGCGCGTTACGAGAAGGCGGTGAGCGACGTGTCCGAGACCGCGGCGCTTCCCTTCCTGCATGGAGCGGCGCGATCGGGACTTCGGTTTGATCTCACCGGCGTGGACGCCGTTGTGAACGGTGTTGCTCGCTCGATTCTGCGCGGGGGCGGTGCGCTGCGGCGGCTGCAGACCGGCCTCGTCACCCATTATGCGCTGGCGATGATCGCCGGTGTGATCGCAGCTACCGTCGTTTTCGCCGTGATCTGGCGGTAGGGGGTGTGATGGGATTCCCGCTTCTCAGTCTCATCATCTTCACGCCTGCCGCCGGCGCAGCGGTTCTGATGTTTCTGCGCAGCGACGACGCGGCGCGTTGGACGGCGCTCGCCGTCACCATCCTCGACCTTGCTTTCTGCATCGTCATGCTTGCGAACTTTGACACCACTAGCCACGCGATGCAGTTCACCGAGACGCGCCTGTGGGTGCCCGCACTCGGGATCACTTACGCGCTCGGCATCGACGGAATCAGCGCGCTCTTCGTGTTTCTGACGGCGCTGTTGAGTGGCATCTGCGTGCTCGCCTCGTGGGTTGCGATCGACCGCAAGGTCAAGGAGTTCATGGTTACTCTGCTGGTCATGCAGGCTCTGATGCTGGGGGTGTTCTGCGCGCTCGACCTCTTCTTGTTCTACGTCTTCTGGGAGGCCATGCTGATCCCGATGTATTTGATCATCGGCGTCTGGGGCGGCGACGGCCGGGTCTATGCAGCGTTCAAGTTCTTCCTCTACACGCTGGCGGGCAGCCTTCTGTTCCTGATCGGTGTCATCGTGCTCTATCTCCACGGTGGCAAGACCTTCGACATCCTTGCGCTCACAGCTCAGGATTTGCCGTTCCGGGTCCAATCCTGGCTGTTCTTCGCCTTCCTGATCGCCTTCGCGGTCAAAGTGCCGATGGTCCCGGTTCACACCTGGCTGCCGGACGCTCATGTGCAGGCGCCGACGGCGGGCAGCATCATACTCGCCGGAGTGCTCTTGAAAATGGGCGCCTATGGATTTCTGCGGTTCTCGCTGCCGATGCTGCCGCAGGCGTCGGTATATTATGGGCCGCTGATGCTGGGGCTTTCGGCGCTTGCGATCGTCTATGGCGGGTTGCTTGCGCTGGCGCAGGACGATCTGAAGAAGCTGGTGGCCTATTCCAGCATCAGTCACATGGGCTTCGTGACGCTCGGAATTTTTGCGCTGAACCTCCGCGGGCTAGAGGGCGGCATTCTGCAAATGTTCAATCACGGCGTAACGACGGGCGCGTTGTTCTTGTTTGTCGGCCTGATTTACGAACGGACACATACTCGCAGCATCGCGGACTATGGCGGGCTGATGAAGGTGGCGCCTGTTTACACCGCGTTTCTTGCGCTGTTCACCCTATCGTCAATGGCGCTGCCGGGAACGAATTCGTTCGTGGGCGAGTTGCTGGTGTTGTCGGGTGGGTTTGCCGTCAACCTGACCGCCGGCGCGGCGGCCGTTTTGGGCGCATTGCTGGGTGCGGCCTATCTGCTTGGCATGTATGGGAAAGTGGCGCTCGGTCCACCCAGCGTCGGTATCCGGTTCAAGATACACGACGTGAATGGCCGCGAAATGGCCGCGATCTTGCCGCTGGCTGTCTTCGTGCTTTGGGTCGGGCTCTATCCGAAGCCCTTTCTCAACATCATCGACGTCTCGGTAAAGCATCTGCTGGCGCACGTACACGGTGAGGGGAGTGGTCCATGACCGACGCCGCGCTCTTCCAATCGATCGTAGCGAGCATGCCCGAGATCGTGGTGGTCACCGGGGCCTGTATCCTGCTGATCCTGGGACAGCTTATACGGAAAGAGCAGGAATATCTCCTTGTCTGGGCTTCCGTCGCAGTCGTGTTGATCGCCGCCTCCGTTACGCTTCTGCTCGCAGGGGAGGCCCGGCCGGCTTACGCAGGCATGTTCATCGCCGACCGCTTCGCGGTCTTCTTCAAGCTCGTGTTCTACCTGGCTACCGTTCTGACATTCCTCCTTTCACGAAAATATGCCGATGTCGAAGGGATCGGGAGCAGCGAATACTACGTTCTGTTGCTCTTTGCGCTTTCGGGAATGATGATCATGGCCTCGGCGACCGACCTCCTGTCGATCTATGTGGGGCTCGAACTCATGGTGCTTTGCACCTATGTGCTGACCGGCTTCCTGCGCCAGCAGCGGCGATCGAACGAAGCGGCGCTGAAATATGTGATCCTCGGCTCCGTCTCGACCGGGATTTTCCTTTTCGGCGTTTCTCTGGTCTATGGGCTCACCGGTACGACGCAGTTGGACGCGATGGCTGCGGCTGTGACCGGCGACCCGCTTGATCCCGGATTACTGCTGGCGGTGGTTTTTATCGTCGCGGGGCTGGTGTTCAAAGTCGGCGCGGTTCCGTTCCATATGTGGGTGCCGGACATTTATGAGGGTGCGCCAACGACGATTACGGCCTTCATGTCAGTGGGGCCCAAGGCGGCGGGTTTTGCGGTGATCCTACGCGTGTTTCTCAATCCGCTCGTTGCAGCCTCGAACGTCTGGATCATCGTTGCGGTGATTGCCGTTGCAACGATGGCACTCGGCAGCTTCGTGGCGCTGGTGCAGGATAATTTCAAGCGCCTCCTAGCCTATTCGAGCATTGCCCATGCCGGATTCGCGATTTTTGGCGTGGCTGCCGGTGGTCCGGACGGCATCGCGAGCGTTATGCTCTACCTACTGATCTATTCCTTCATGAACCTCGGTATTTTCGGTACCGTCATCATGATGCGGAACGGCGATTTTTCGGGCGAGGTCATCGAAGACTATGCGGGTCTGGCCAAGTCGCATCCCGGGCTTGCCCTTCTGATGCTGCTCTATCTCTTCTCTTTGGCCGGCATTCCGCCGACGGCCGGGTTCTTCGCCAAGTTCTATGTGCTGGTCGCGCTCGTCGAGCGAGGTTTCGTCATGCTGGCGGTGATCGCAGTACTGCTGAGCGCCGTTGCCGCCTACTTCTACATCCGCATCGTCATGGTGATCTATATGCGCGAGCCAGGCAGGGCTTTTACCCCGGCACTGACGCCATTGGTGCGCGCCACGCTCGCCTTCACCGCCGCCGGCACAATCGGCATCGGCCTATTTCCCTCGTGGTTTCTGAGGCTTGCCCAACATTCGGTGTTTGGCGGCTGATCAATTAGATTTGCAATGACACGTCCGACGGAATAAACTGAGAACTCAGGAAAGGATTGCCCAAGCCGCTTTCCGGAGCGACCGCTTTATCGGTCCCAAACAAGGTTGGTCGCCGCCCGAGGAAAGCCCCCAGTTGGGTGACCGGTGCAGTGTGATATGACTGCAATGGAATTCTTGCCGGTTCTTTTCATGGTCGCCGGAGTCGTTCTGGTGGCGACGGTGACGCTTTTCGTCTCCTCGCTACTACGCCCATCCAATCCCTATCCGGCGAAGAACATGCCCTATGAATGTGGGATGGACGCGGCCGGAGAGGCTGCCGGCGGTCGCTTCAGGGTGCCGTTTTTTATTCTCGCCATCCTGCTGGTCGTCTTCGATGTCGAAGCAATGTTCCTCTTTCCCTGGGCTGTCGTCCTGAAAGAGATTGGACTGGTCGGCTATGTTGAGATGTTCGTCTTCATGTTGCTGCTTCTTGTGGGCTTCGCCTACGCCTGGCTGAAGGGAGCGCTGGAATGGGAGGCGTAAACGATGCGATCCGCGACAGCGTGCTTTTCACGACGGCCGACAGCATTATTAGCTGGAGCCGAAGGTCGGCGCTATGGCCTGAGACCTTCGGAATTGCCTGCTGCGCCATTGAGATGATTTCGGCGGGGTGCGCTCGCTATGATCTTGATCGCTTCGGCGTGGTGTTCCGCCCTTCGCCGCGACAGTCCGACGTGATGATCATCGCCGGTACCGTGACCCGAAAATTCGCGCCCGTCGTGCGGCGGCTTTATGACCAAATGCCGGAACCGCGTTGGGTGATCGCAATGGGCACCTGCGCTATTTCAGGCGGGGTCTACAACACCTACGCGGTGGTGCAGGGGTCGGAAACCTTCGTGCCCGTCGACGTGCATGTGCCCGGTTGTCCGCCCCGGCCCGAGGCGCTGATGCATGGCTTCCTCCTGCTTCAGGAGAAGATCAAGAGGTCGCGCGCGCTGGCCGGGACGCCTCTGGACCGGGTTGCAACGTCATGAGCGTGGAGCAGTCTCTCAATCCCGCCCTGATCATGGAGCGTTTCGGGGGAGCAATCGAGGATCTCGGCGTCGCCCACGCCATTCATGCCTTTGCTGTTCCTCCTGCCAAGATCGTCGAGTTCTGCCGATTCCTGAAAGAACATCCGGCGCTGCAGTTCAATTTTCTTTCGGACATCTGCGGAGTTGATCATTATCCCGAAACGCCGCGGTTCGAAGCGGTTTACCATCTCTATTCGCTCCCCAACAGGTGGCGAGTTCGCATCAAATGCCGGCTTGGTGACCCCCCGCAGCTTCCCTCGGTCACAGGCGTCTGGCGTACGGCGAACTGGCATGAGCGCGAGGCCTGGGACATGTATGGCATCAGGTTCGAGGGGCATCCCGATCTGCGCCGGATCTACATGTGGGAGGGCTTCGCGGGCTTTCCCCAGCGCAAGGATTTTCCCCTGCGCGGTTACAAGGACAAGCTGAACCCCCTCGGTGCCGAAGGTCCGCCGCCAACGCAGCCGGACCTCGCCACCAGGGATATTCCAGGGGGAGGCCGTTCGACGCCGGAAAGTTGAGATGACCGAAGTCACCGAGCTCAGCAGGCCGGAAGGCGAAGCGCTCAATACCAGGGAAGTGCTTCTCAATCTCGGCCCCCAGCACCCCAGCACTCATGGGGTTCTCCGGCTCGTTCTTGAACTGGATGGTGAGTGCGTCGAGCGCGTGGACCCGCATATCGGCTACCTCCACCGCGGCACCGAAAAGCTGGCGGAAAGCTTCACTTATACCCAGATTTTTCCGCTGACGGACCGGCTCGACTATCTCTGCCCGCCTTCGAACAATCTGGCCTTTGCGCTGGCGGTGGAAAAACTCCTCGGCATAAAAGCACCGCCGCGGGCGCAGTATATCCGCGTGATGATGGCGGAGTTGGCGCGGATATCCGGCCATCTCCTAATCACCGGCGCGCTGCCGATGGACCTCGGCGCCATGACCGCGCTCCTTTACGCCATGCGCGAACGCGAAATGATCATGGACCTGTTGGAAATGATTACCGGTGCGCGCATGCATACCTCCTTCTGCAGGGTTGGCGGGTTGCGCGAAGACCTGCCTGACGGTTTCCTGACCAAGATCCGGGAGTTCTGCGACATCTTCCCGAACCGGATTCGCGACTATGAGCGGTTGCTCGAAAATAATCGGGTATTCCTCAAGCGCACTGAAGGCGTCGGCGTGATCTCCGCCGAGGACGCTATCGATCTGGGCCTCAGCGGCCCGAACCTGCGCGCTTCCGGAGTGGATTGGGACATTCGGCGCGACGAACCCTACGAAATTTATGATCGGCTCGATTTCAACGTCATCACCCGCAACGAGGGCGATTGCTACGCACGCTGGCGATGCCGGGTCGATGAGATGCGCGAAAGCGTCCGGATCATCGAACAATGCATCGAGCAGATGCCGGAGGGTCCGTTCCAGATCGACATGCCGACAATCGCCTTCCCAATGGATAAGGATCGCGTGCACTGTTCGATGGAAGCGCTCATCCAGCATTTCGACCTGTCTGCCTACGGCTTCAAAGTGCCGAAGGGTGAGGTCTATTCGGCAATCGAAGCGCCGAAGGGCGAGCTCGGCTTCTACATCATCAGCGACGGGTCACCAAAGCCGTTCCGCATGAAGGTGAGGGCACCCTCGTTCGTCAACCTTCAGGCACTTTTCGGGGTCACCAACGCTCGTTACCTGGCGGACATGATCGCCGTGCTGGGCAGCCTCGACCCCGTGATGGCGGAGGTGGATAAGTAGTAGGAATTTGGACGCGATGACCATGCGCGAAAAGATCGAAGAAGCGGCAGTGAGGTATCCCGACCGGCGCTCGGCCATCATGCCCGCGCTTCTGATCGCTCAGAGGGAACATGGCCATCTGCCCGGCCCGGTGCTGGAAGAGGTTGCAGACATTCTCGGCGTCGAGCGGATCTGGGTCTACGAACTGGCGACCTTCTACACCCACTTCCATACCGAGCCGGTAGGGATGTTCCACCTGCAGCTCTGCGACAATGTTTCCTGCATGCTATGCGGATCCGAGAACCTGCTGACGTATCTGGAAGCGGTGCTGGGGATCAAGAAGGGCGATACCACTCCGGACGGGCTGTTCACGCTTTCGACGGTCGAATGCCTCGGCGCTTGTGAGATGGCTCCGACGATGCAGGTCGGCGACGACTATCACGGAAACCTCGACATCGCGAGGATTGATGCACTCTTGAACCGCCTTCGGGCGGTAGAGGGGCGGGCAGCGAGCATTGAGCACGCCTCTGTGCGGCCGCCGGGAGCCTAGTCATGTTCGAGCCGGTTCTTCTCAAGAATATCGGAGTGCCCGACGGCCATTTGCTCTCGACCTATGAGGCTGAAGGCGGCTATCAGGCGCTGGCAAAAGTGCTCAACGAGCATACGCCCGAAGAGATCGTCGAGCTCGTCAAGAAATCCAACCTGCGTGGTCGCGGCGGTGCTGGATTCCCTACAGGCATGAAATGGAGCTTCGTGCCGAAGCGGGCCGATAAGCCGAAATATCTGTGCTGCAACGCCGATGAGGGCGAACCGGGTACCTTCAAGGACCGGATCATCATGGAGCGCGACCCGCATCAGCTCATCGAGGGGCTGGCGGTAAGCGCCTACGCAATTGGAGCCGAGACGGCCTATGTCTATATTCGCGGAGAATATGTAACGGCGATACGGCGCTTGGAGCAAGCGATCGCCGAAGCTCATGAAAAGCACTACCTCGGAAGAGGCATTTTGGGCTCGGACTTCAATTTCACCATACACATCCACTGCGGAGCGGGGGCCTATATTTGCGGCGAGGAGACTGCAATGCTCGAGTCGCTCGAGGGCAAGCGGGCTCAGCCGCGATTGAAACCGCCATTTCCCGCTGTTGCCGGGCTCTATGCCAGCCCGACCGTCATCAACAATGTCGAGACGCTGGTCTGCGTGCCGCATATCGTTATGCGGGGGGCTGATTGGTTCCGTGACACCGGCCCGGAGAAGAGCCCCGGCCCGAAGCTCTACTGCCTCAGCGGACAGGTGCGCAAACCCGGCCTTTACGAGTTACCGATGGGCATACCGCTGCGCGAACTGGTCGAGGACCACGCCGGTGGGGCGCTGCCCGGGCGCAAGATCAAGGCGGTGATCCCCGGCGGCGTCTCGGCGCCGCTGATCCCCGAGCGAGGTCTGGACGTCGGAATGGATTTTGACTCGCTGGCGGCTGTCGGCTCGATGCTGGGCTCCGCCGGGGTGATCGTGATCGACGACTCAACCTGCGTGGTCAAGGTCGCCACCAGGATCATCGAGTTCTTCCACCACGAGTCCTGCGGCAAGTGTACGCCTTGCCGCGAGGGGTTGAACTGGGTCGTGAAGGTGCTGCGCCGCATTGAGGCCGGAGAGGGCGCACCGGGCGACCTCGAACAGCTAAAGGCGCTCTGCAAGGGCATTTTCGGCAATACATTCTGTGCTCTAGGCGACGGCGCGGCCATGGGGCTGCGGGCGGCGCTGGAGCATTTCGAATCTGAATTCGTCGCCCATATCGAGGAGCGGAGGTGCCCGTTTCACTGAGGTGCGCGTTGGGTGAGAGGCGTGAGGAAGCCATGGTTAGCATTACGATCGACACACAAACGCTGGAAGTTGAGGCTGGCTCGACAGTGCTGCAGGCCGCCCAGCGTTTGGGCATCGACATCCCGACTTTCTGCTATCTGAAGCGCCTGCCCGCGCTCGCCTCCTGCCGCATGTGTCTGGTCGAGATCGAGGGGCTGCGGCGGCTGCAGCCGTCCTGCGCCACCGTGGTCACCGACGGCATGGTGGTACGGACGAACACGCCGCTCATCGAGGAAACGCGCTCGTCCATGCTCGACATGTTGCTTGCCAATCACCCACTCGATTGCCCGATCTGCGACAAGGGCGGCGAATGCGAGCTTCAGAACATGGTGATGGCCTACGGGCCCCGCGAAAGCCGATTCCGCGACGAAAAGCGCGTATTCCACTCTGAAGACATCCGTCTCAGCCCCGTGGTCATCATGAACGTCAACCGATGCATCCAGTGTCAGCGATGCGTCCGGATGTGTGAGGAGGTCGTCGGCGCGGTCGCGCTCGGCACCGTCGAAAAAGGCATGGACACCGCCGTCACCGGTTTCGAGGGCAGTCTCGCGAGTTGCGATCAATGCGGCAATTGCATCGAGGTTTGCCCGGTCGGCGCGCTGATGAGCTTCCCCTATCGCTACAAGGCGCGGCCCTGGGACCTGGTGGAGACCGATACTGTCTGCCCACATTGCGGCACGGGTTGCCAGCTAACGGTGGGCAGGCGTAAGGGCGAGTTCATGCGGGTCCGCTCCAAGTGGGATCAGGGGCTCAACCGCGAAACGCTCTGCGTGCGGGGACGCTTCGGTCTGGATTTCGTCTCGAGCCTGGACCGGATCAAGCGGCCGATGATCCGTCGTGACGGCGCCCTGATCCCGGTTTCCTGGGACGAAGCGGGGGACTATTTGCGCCGGCGGCTGTCTGTTGTCGAGAACAAAGCTGCCGGTGGGCTGGCCTCGCCGCGTTTGCCGAACGAAGTGCTTTATCAATTCCAGAAGCTGATGCGGACGGTGTTCCGGACCAACAACATTGACTGTTCGACGCGCTGGTCCACTCCCTTCGATATACTCGGTCCGTTGGTGACAAGCTTTTACAGCCGCGCGCCGCTCTACGAAGTGATCGGCAACGACTGCGTGCTCATCATTGGCGGCAATGTCACGGAGGAGAACCCCGTCACTGAATACATGCTGCGGGACAGCGCGCGGCGGCGCCATGCTGCATTGCTCATGCTCTCGGCGCGGCCATCCCGTCTCGACGCCGATGCCCGGGTGGTTGTTCGCGCTCCCCCCGCCGGGGAAGCAGCGAGCCTCGCGGCGGTGGCAGCCGGGCTCGTGGCCGCCGCTGACCAGACCTTGCTGGGTAACGCTTTGGCAGATATCAGCGCAAAAATCGGCAGGCCGGGAGCGAGTACCGGCAAGGATGGGCCGGATCGCCTGGCCGCAGCGCTCAATAAAGGCCGCAGCGTTACTGTGCTCGTCAGCGTTGAGCTGCTGAGATCACCCGAAGCGCGGGCGACGCTGCAACAGCTCAACAACCTGATGCGGGTTCTCCACCTGCTCGGCAAGAACCCTGCGATGCAATTCCTTTTCGACCGTGCCAATCAGATGGGCGCCTGGGACATGGGAGTTCTGCCGGCGGCTCTGCCCGGACTGCGGGCGGTCACCGATGATCCGGCGCGCGCAACTCTCGCAGGCAAGTGGGGTGCCGAAATCCCGTCTGAACCCGGCGCTGGTCTCGACGCCATGCTGGAGCGCTGCGTCGGTGGGGAGATGGGCGCACTCTATATCGCCGGAGCCGACCCGCTGATCGCCTATCCGGACAGAGATTTCGTCACGCGAGCGCTTGGCTCCGCCGATCTCCTGATTGTGCAGGACACATTCCTCACGGATACGGCGGGCCTGGCAGAGGTCGTTCTACCGGCGGCGGGTTACGGTGAGGAATCCGGCACCTTCACCAACAACGAGGGCCGTATCCAAACAGTCCGCAAATTTCGCGAACCCGCCTTCGAAGCGCGAGGCAATCTGGCGATCTTCGACTTCGTCGCAGCGCTCCGCAACCAAGCGCTGCAGCCATCGATGCAAGGCGAAGTTTTTGCCGAAATTAGCCAACTCATTCCCGCCTACCAGGGGCTGACACAGCACGGGCTTGGCGCCGATGGCGCGTTCACCAAGGCGGTCCCAGCGCTATCGACTGATGACTTCTTCGTGTCGCCTGCTGCACCGAAAGCAGCCGACCGGCTCATGCTCATCACCGGCGACTGCTTATTCCACAACGGATATCTCTCCGAGCGCTCGGAGATCCTGAATACGGTCGCAGATGACCCCTATGTCGAGATGAGCGCGCAGGACGCCGCGCAACTCGGCCTTTCGGATCGTGATCTGGTCACCGTGCGGTCTGCTCGGGGCGAACTGACGGCAAAGCTGAAGGTCAACAGGCACTTTCCCGAAGGCCTCGTATTTGTTCCCGAAAACTACAGAGTCCTGCGTCTCAACACGCTGATGCGGCGGGGCGAATATCCATGCCCCGTCGATGTTCGAAAGGCGCACGCGGCCCTCGAGGTTCCCACGGTCGCCGGCGTCGCGGCGGGACCGGAGAGTCTGCGTTGAGGGATCCTCGCTGACAGATTGGTCCCGCCTCTGGACATCAGGCCGGGGCCATCAGTGGTAACCGGTCCCGGCAATGTATTCGTGCAGCGCCTGCTCGTTGCGCATCGATTCGTCGAGCCGGTGCTTGACCACGTCGCCGATGCTCACCACGCCGATAGGGGTGCTGCCTTCCATGACCAGCACATGGCGCGTGCGCCGTTTGGTCATGATCGCCATCACATAGGGCAGCAGATCCTCTGTCGTACAGGTCGCTACTTTGCGGTTCATGATATCGGCGACCCGCATCATGGGTGCTTCGGTTCCGTATTCAGCCACTGCGTTGCAGCAGTCACGCTCGGACAGCGTGCCCAGGCATTCCCCGGGCTTACGGCCTACGACCACGAAGCCGATGTTGTTGTCCCGAAACAGCCGCAGAACCTCAACCATCGGCCGATCTGGTCTGATCGAGATGAGCTCGGGCGATTTGGTTTTCAAGATTTGGCAAACATGCATCTGAGCCTCCTGTCTGCACGCTCCGGCTTCACGCAAGCGCCTTCACGTTCGCCGGATATTCCGCCACCAGTTGTAGCCCTGCGGTTCACTGGTCTCGACCCGGACGTCCTGTCCGGTGTTCAGGCGCGCAGCGACTACGCCGCCGCCGGTTGTCGCCTTGCCCGGCTTGCCGAGCAGATCCTCGCGTCCGATCACCAGGTCACGGGAGGAAAAACTCGAGAATTCGTATTGCTGGCCAAGTGCGATCGCGTCCGCGGGGCAGGCGTCCTCGCAAAGCCCGCAAAACAGGCATCGGGCCGTGTCGATCTCGAATTTTGCCGGGTGACGATTGCCCTTCGCATCCTCGTAGGGAATGACTTCGATGCAGTCGCATGGACAAATGCGCGCGCAGAGTTCGCACGCCACGCATTTGATCTCGCCCTCATCGTCGCGCGTCAGAAAGTGGTGGCCGCGGTAGCGCGAATAGGGCAACCATTTTTCTTTGTCAGGATATTGCATGGTCACGGATTTGGAGAACATGTAGCGGAAGGTCAAAGCCAAACCGCTCACCAGATCGGCGAAGAATGCCCAGCCGATCCATGTTCCAAATCTGTCCTGCGCGCGACATTGTCGCCTCGCTGCGGAGCCCGCTGTGGCTCCTAAAAGAAAACAATACCACTAATAATTATGTTCGCGATCGACAGAGGAAGCAAGACTTTCCATCCGATCGCCATCAGTTGGTCGTAGCGGTAGCGGGGGAAGGTGAAGCGGAACCATATAAACAAATAGACGAAAAACGCGACCTTGAGCAGAAACCAGAGGAGCGGCGGCAAGGGGATCAATATGCCGTTCCAGCCGCCGAAGAACAGGATCACCACCAGGACTGACACCAGCAGTACGATTGCATATTCGCTGACCATGAAGAATGCGAAGCGGATGCCGCTGTATTCGGTATGGAAACCGGCCCCCAGATCGCCTTCCGCTTCCGCCAAATCGAAGGGAATGCGCTGCGCTTCGGCGAGACCGGCGACAAAGAACACGAAGAAGCCGATCGGTTGATAGACGATGTTCCATACATCGGCTTGCGCTCGCACGATCTCGAGCAGACTCATGGAGTGCGCCAGCATCACCACGCCAATGACCGAAAATCCCATCGGGATCTCGTAGCTGATCATCTGCGCGCACGTCCTGAGGCTACCCAGGACAGCATATTTGCTGTTAGCGGCCCAGCCGCCGAAGATGACGCCATAGACCTCGATCCCGATGACGGCGAAGACGAAAAGGATCGCAACGTTCATGTTGGAGACATAAAGCGTAATCTTGGCGCCAAGGACCGAGACATTTTCGCCAAAGGGGATCGCGGCGAACACCACAAAGGGTGGGACGAGCGCCAGGATTGGCGCCAGTTTGAACAGAAAGCGGTCAGCCTCGGCCGGAATGTGGTCTTCCTTGGTTAAGAGCTTGATCCCGTCTGCCATCGGCTGCAGCAGCCCGTGCCAACCCACACGCATCGGGCCCATTCGCTGCTGCATGTGACCGGCGATTTTGCGTTCCAGCCAGGTCAGGGGCAAGGGCAGCAGCAGAAGGATCGCAATCAGAAAGGCGACCTTGAAGACAATCAGGCCAAGGGCGACGATAAGTTCCATATCCGCGGCTACTTATTCACGGGTTGAAACGCGATCGGCTTCGGCTCGGCTACAGCTCGAGCACGCTGCGCCTATCGGTACTATAGAGTACAACGGCGAAGCACCTCATACAATGCCATTGCACCGGCGATGCCTGTGACGAGCGAGCTGTCAATTATCGTCCGAAATCACAATGCCAAACGCACCACGGGGATGTGACGTTATCTCTGTACAACTCAGACGCGGAAATCGTCGTCGGTTGAGATCTTCGATCAAATCTCGAGGGCAGGTCCGCCATTCTGTTGTTGCGACTGGATTTGATGGTGGCTCATTGAACCGATGGCTGCCTTCACTGAGAAGATCAGAAGGTACGCTGCAATCGCGCGCGCAGTTTTTGAGGCGGTAAAGATTTGGACATTCAGGCTGCCAGTCGGTCGCTTCTGCGGCGGGCGATGGTGCGGAAAGCTGCGAACAAACACACGAGCCGTTGTCACCGAATGAACCCGAAATCGACGATGTTTGCGGCACGAGCCGTTACATCGGCAAGCGCCTATCCCTATTCAACCGAGAGAACTCGACCCGTTTGCCGATCAATCACGACTTTTATGTCGTCATCATCGCGATCCACACCGCGTATGATGAAAACATTTGCTCTTCGAGTGACGCTATCCACGTCCTGCAAGCCTTCGCGGCGTGCTATGCGAACCGCTTGGCGCTCAGTAATACCCATGTCGCGAGGCGGCGGCTCAAGGCCGGGATTAACACGCACACCGCCAGGACCGATCTCAATGCTTTGTGAGAATGAGGGAGTTGCTGACATAACGGTTACTGCTGCAATTGCCGCTATGGCAAAAACCTTCAACATTGGGCCATCCGAGAAACCAAACAGTGATGTACTCCCTTCGCTCTTTCAGGGAGAATAATCAAGGGCTCGATTTGGTCGTTGATGGACCCGTCTGTGCCGGGGTGGCGATATACCGCCTAACCACGAGATTTTTCGCATGTCGGGAATGTCCCGCAGGCGGAAAAGATTTCTTGGATTTGTATGGGCTCTTCTTGGTGAGAATGATTTGAGCGTTGCCGATATTCGGCACGTTCGCAAGCGCTGGGCAGCGTCGTGCTATTCCGTGCTGTCGTCCGAGCCGTCCCGTCCCGGGCGCACTCGCCGGCAGAGCTCCTGCGGGTCGGGATAGAAAAGGGAGGCGAATTCACTATCGGAGCATGCGATGGCCAGGGTCGCATCTACGCGGGCCAAGTCGTTCGGTCAACTCGATCCAGAGGCTTAGGGCGAAAATCACCACCCTGGCACTTATGGCCGCCGCGTTGACCTGGCCAGTCCACGCTGAAACACAGACAATCGAGATCACGCTGAAGGGAACGACCTTCTCCCCGGCCGAGGTGAAGATTCCGGTGGGCCAGAACGTCGTGGTGAAATTCAAGAATTTGAATGCCGCTCCCGCGGAGATCGAGTCCAAGCCGCTGAAGATCGAAAAGGTTGTCCAGGGCGGTGGTGACATTACGGCGAATGTGAAGGCGAAATCCGCCGGCAAGTTCCTCTTCGTCGATGAGTTTCACGAAGACGTTGCCAAGGGATATTTCATCGCCGAGTAAGGATTGCAGCCATGTCGGCCGCGTTGATTATTGTTTTCCGGGAAATCATTGAAGCCGGTCTGGTGATCGGAATTGTGGCCGCCGTCACGCGCGGGGTCGCCGGCCGGGCGCTCTGGATCATGGCCGGCGTTCTGGCCGGCGTCCTTGGTAGCTGCATCGTGGCGTTGTTTACAGGTACAATCGCCGCGGCCTTTGCGGGCTCGGGGCAGGAACTGCTCAATGCAGGCATCCTCGTCTTGGCCGTTCTCATGCTCGCTTGGCATAACATCTGGATGGCTCAGCACGGCAGGGAACTTGTAGATCAACTCAAGTCCGTCGGCAAATCGGTTGCCACCGGCTCGAAGAGCCTGGCAGCACTCGCTGTTGTGGTTGGGGTGGCTGTCTTGCGAGAAGGGGCCGAGGTAGTCCTTTTTCTTTATGGCATTTTCGTTAGCGGTAACGAGGCACCTGTCTCCCTGGCGATTGGGAGTGTCTTGGGGCTCTGCCTCGGCGCTGCCTTGAGCTATTTGACCTTCCGCGGACTGGTGCGCATTCCGCCGAAGCATATTTTCCGCGTGACGGGAATCATGGTCACACTGCTGGCGGCAGGCATGGCGGCACAGGCCGTCGGCTTTCTGGAATCCGCCAATCTCGTCACCTGGTTGGACGGCACGGTATGGGACACGTCGGGCGCCCTGGCGGAGGCAAGCATCGTCGGTCGGATACTGCACACGCTGATCGGCTATATGGAACAGCCTACCTTGCTGCAGGTGATTACCTATTTTGCGACCGTCGTTATCATTACCGGCCTGTCGCGAAGGATTCAGGAAATCAAAGCCCCAGTCCCGTCAGCATGATAGCCATTGGAATTGACGATCGCGCGACGCATCACTGCGGGCGTTCGCGCTGGCGACGACGCCGGCGTCGCTCAGTTTAAAATAGGAAATGCCGCTGCTTATCGGCATTTTAAACAACGCGATAATTTTTCTCGATTCCGCTGTACTGTCGCTACCAACCATAGCTGAAGGTAGCGCCGCTCCTGCCATCACCATCCTGCACCACATCGGCGCTGGTTTCTTTTCCGTATTGGAAAATGCCGTAAGCATCGTCGTTGCCGTTCTGCTGCAAAGTTGCCGAGTGACCGTTGCCCTGTTGCTGGATAATGCCAAGATTGCCGCGGCCGTTCTGAGCCATGCCGGCAACATTGCCATGGCCGGACTGCCGGATATCGCCATCGCGCAGGCCGCGATACAGCGAGTAAAAACGGAGACCGGTCGCAAAGATACCAGCATCTTCGGTGTTGGCCGGAGCTAAGCTTACGGAGATCCGGCCGCCCGCATGGGCCGGTACGGACATAGCCGCCTGGCCGATGCTGCCGGCAAGAAGAGTGGCGGTAATGATCTTGAACATTTTGCGGGTCATCCTAGTCTCCATTTTCCGGCTGTCCTCAAGCCAATGGCCAACCCTCGCATTTTGCGGCTGAACCCAATCGGAATTCCCTGTTCAGTTATCATTCAGTCGTGTCGGCAGGGGTTGACACCACAAAGGGCGCCGGAAACCCGGCGCCCTTTGTGGTGGATTTTGCGAATACGGTCAGTTCGCCTCGTCGATCCGCCGCGCACACCGGACGGTGTTGTCGCCAGCGGTGATATCAAGCGTGGCGTCGTAGGCGCCGGCTTTGGAGCGGAGCGAGACGGAGCCGAGTGTGACGGCGCGTCCTGGAGTGGCATCGAAGGCTCCGCTCTGATCGATATTGGAACCGCCTGCACTTCCGGCACTCTTCACATGGAAAGTGTAGTTGCCGCTGACGCGCTTGTCAGCCCGGGCAAGCGCCTCCAAAGTGACCATGCCTGCCTCCGGCGTGGCGCGGATCTCGCAACGCAGGCCCCCTCCGGATTGATCGGTCGCGACCATGGCCGCCAGTGCGCCGGCGGGGAGGAGGACCAAAGCGAACGCCGCAATAAGACGGCGCGGATGATTGACGACATGTGGCATGGTTCGTCTCCTTGACGTTCCGTCGCCGCGACTACGGTTTCTTCTGGCCGCGTCGCCGGTGGTTGTCGGTTACGGGCAGGCCTGAACGAAGGCAGCGACATTACCGCTGCCGCCCTGGCTGACATTGGCGTTGCAGCCATGCCCCACCTGAACGCCGGCGGCGATATTGCCGTTGCCGTCCTGTGTGAGGATGGTGGCATGGTTGGAACCGAACTGGCCTATGCCGGCAACATTGCGGTCGCCATTTTGATAGGTGGCGCCGTAGTTGCCGTCGCCTTCCTGGCCGACGGCAGAAAGGTTGTGGCGACCATATTGCTGGCCCACCATCCTGTTGTAACCGCCATTCTGATAGACCCTGATCCGGTTTCTGAACCCTTCCTGGGCGCCGCCGGCCGAGTTAGCCCAGCCATATTGGTCGATGTGTACATCGTTGGCCATGGCGGGGGCGGCGGTAGCAACGCCGACGAGAGCAACGAATGCGGTTGCGATGAAAGAATTGCGGATCATGACTGCGTCTCCTTTAGCAGACGGGACCGGTTGAACATCTTCTTTTTAGAAGCTGTCGTTGGAACCGATGCTGAAGACATCATTCAGTTGTGGTTCATTCAGGAGGATCGGTGCCACCACACTCTCGGCGCGAGGACTTCCATCTTAGTTCAGGCCCTCGTCGCACATCGATGCAGCCGCTTCCTATTCAGCGAATGCACTTCCACCCACCAGAAAACAAACAGGCGAGTACATCGCAGCTTCATCGTGGCGCGGTTAAATCGACTTCAGATATTCGATCAGCTCACCTTTTTCCTGATCGGTCAGCTTAAGGTCGAGGTGACGGTCGTAATGGTCTACGACGTCCTGGAGGGTGGCGAACCGGCCGTCGTGGTAAAACCCGCCTTTGTGGACCTTTTCCGCATCCCACAATGCACGAAGAGGCGCCGTCCGGTAGCGCTCGTCTGGAGAACGCATCGCCTGGAAGTCGTCGATCCCTATCTCCTCCGCCTTGTGCAAGTTCCATCCGGGCTCGGTGAAGATCGGCGGCACGTGGCAGGTGGCGCATTTTGCCTTGTCGTTGAAAAGGGCTTTTCCTTTTTCTGCGGCGGCACTGTCGAAAGCGCCTTCTGGCGGCTTCGGCGCCGTCAGCGCAAGCTGGTAGAACTGAAGCGCTGGCAGCTTGGGGGTAATCCGGTCCTCCTTATGCTGCTTATGGCCCTGCTTCGTCCTGGCGGCGACTGGATATTTTTTGGCGTCGTCCAGACGCGGATCGTAGAACACCCCTTTTCCGTGCATTTCCAGATTGCCGACATAAGCATTCCAGTAGCTTACCGTGCCCCATGCCCCCGTCCATGTATGGTTGTTCACACCCGCCAGCCCGAACGCTGGAGGATTGAGCGTGGCGGCGGTCTTGCCGTCCGGCCGGAATGCCTTGCCGTCGAGATTGAGCTCCGCATTGAATTTGCCGGGACCCCAAGCAGAGAGCGCTTTTTTCACCTCTTCTTCGCTGAGATGCAGCATGTCGGTAAAGGCGGTGAGATCGGGCGCCAAGCTGACGATTGCGCCAATGTTGAGATCACGGTTGGGCCAGCCGTCGAGACGGTTCCCGATTCCGGGTGCATACGTGTCGTCAACTGTCGAATGGCACAAAGAGCACTGGATGCCGACTGACCTCAGCGTCTTGCCATCCTCGCTAAAGAAACCCGTCACGCCAACGACCGCATTGGACTTGAGTAGAACGAGGGTGCTTGCCGGATCCTTGAGATCAACCTCGCCCTTGTTCAGTGCCTCGGTTACCTTCTTGGGAAGTGCGCTCACATCGACCTTCAAACCCAATTCAAGAGCCTTTTCAGGACTGAGGCCCGGCCCGACGCCGCCGGCCTTTTCGCCCGCAATCGCCTCGTGAAGCTTGAGCTTGCCGCCCCAAAAGTCTTCGCTGCCAAATGTGTCGAAGCGGAACGTCTCCCGTCCTTCTTTGAGATACCGCTTCGCCTGCTCGGCTACCGAAGCCTCGAAATCCTTGCCACTTGTTCCCTGCTTGCTCATTTGAGCAGCGGCCGGAATGAGGGCTGTCGACAGCATAAGTGAAAGAAATAAAGCAGAAACCGGCCCACGTCTTTGCATGACACGTTCCTCCCGAGAACCGTGTGTCAATCGGCGGTCATGTGGATTTTCGCGGGTCGTCAGGCGAAGCGCAAAACCGACCGAATATTCGCGAACGATAATGTTACGCTGATTCCGAGTATGGGCATGTGACCGGCGCCGACATGCGCAAAAGTATCGGCGACTTTGCCAAACGTCCGGCCGCCCGCGATCGTCCGGCGACCTTGTCGTCGTGACGCGCCTGGCCATCAAGGTGCTACGAATTTGCGCATAGGAAGCAGGGAGAAAAATGCCGCAAGACACTCGGCATGCCGCTCTTTGAAGAGAGCGCCATGTAGGTTGCCATGGTTTGCGCCGACCTTACCGACCGCGAGGTTGATCAGCTCCGCAAATCGATGGCGACCTTCAAGTTCACCGGCGGAATGTCGAAATTCAAGACCAAACTCTTCCGGAATGGTCAGTCGGCACATGACGAACGATTAGAAGGTCTGCTGCGAGCCGATCACGTAAACGGCCGGTCTCTGCCGCTTGCGTGAGACCGATTGGCGTGTAGATACTGAACCATATGGTTCAGTTTTCGACAGCTCGCCTTAATGCCTCTTTTGCCGCGCTCTCCGACGCCACTCGACGTGGCGTTCTGGAGCAACTCGGGAGTGCGGATGCTTCGATCACGGAGCTTGCAGAGAAGTTCCACATGACCCTTACGGGCATGAAGAAGCATGTCGGCCTTTTGGAGCAGGCGGGGCTGGTTACGACCAAGAAGGTGGGACGTGTGCGGACCTGTAGGCTCAGCCTAGGCGGGCTCGATGAAGAGGCGGCCTGGATCGAAGCGCGCCGCCAGATCTGGAACGCACGCTTCGACGCACTGGACGAAGTCGTTGAAGCCTTGAAACGGAAGGAGAAAATCGATGGGCAACAGAGCGAGTGACGGCCGCACAGCAGTCGAACGGAGGTCCGAGCGCGAACTCGTGGTGACCCGCACTTTCAACGGCCCGGTTCGCCTCGTGTTTGACGCGTGGACCAAGCCCGAATTGTTCAAGCTGTGGTGGGCGCCGAAATCGAGCGGCGTACCCCTGCTTTCCTGCGAGATGGATGTTCGCACCGGGGGCGGTTATCGCATCACGTTCGGGCGCGACGCTTCGAACTCCATGGCCTTCTTCGGTAAGTATATCGAAGTCTCGCCGCCTTCGCGCCTCGTCTGGACCAATGACGAAAGGAATGACGGCGCCGTCACGACCGTCACCTTCAAGGAAGAGGACGGCAGGACGTTGCTCGTCCTGCAAGAGGTCTATCCATCGAAAGAAGCGCTCGACCAGTCTTTCGTCGGCATGGAAGACGCTATGCCCGAGCAGTTCGGTCAATTGGACGAACTTCTTATCACCCTGGGTGCCGGCGTGTGACAGTCACCATCTTCACCTCTATCGGCAATGCCTCTAAACGGCAGAGGGCAGGGGCGATGTGTGGAATTTCTTGTCCTATTTCGAGTCGCCGGAAGCGGTCGGCAGTTCGAGTCCCTTCAACTGATTGCCGGCTTCCTTCAGCCGCAGCGCTTCCTCGGCCGAAATCTCGTCGAACGGGTTCATCGACATCTTCACATTCGCAAGCTCGACACCCGAACCATCCGGCTTCACACGGATCTTCACGTTGTAATCAACCACCCGCTTCACCGGGACGAGAATCTTCATGGAATCCTTCCTTTAACATCATCGCCAAGACCGAGTTCGGCCAAGATCTCCGCAGTGTGCTCACCCAACCTGGGCGATCGGCGGGACGGGTTGAATGAGGCTCCCGAGAATCTGATCGGCACTCGTAGGCCTGGCACGCCATCGAGTTCGACGAGCATCTGGCGATGACGGAACTGCTCGTCGGCAAACAAGTCGCCAACCGTATTGATCGGCCCAGCCGGCACGGTGGCTTTTTCGAGCGCTTCTAAAAGAGTGTCTCGGGTCCACAAAGTCGTCTTTGTGGCTAACGTTCGCTCAAGAAGAAGCCGATTCTGGACACGTTGAGCGTTTGTCGCGAACGCTTCGCTACCAGGCAGCTCAGGCATGGCCAACACTTGGCACAAGCGGGAGAATTGGCCGTCGTTTCCACAGGCGACGATGATATAGCCATCAGCAACTGGAAAGGTCTGATACGGCGCAATATTCGGATGGGTATTACCCATGCGCTTCGGCGTAACTCCCGAAGCCAAGAAATTCATGCCTTGATTGGCCAATACCGCAGCCATGCAGTCGAAAAGCGCCATGTCGATGTGTTGGCCACAACCGCTGCTTTCGCGTGCGGCCAGAGCAGCCTGAATAGCGATGACGCCGTAAAGGCCCGTAAAGATGTCGGCGAACGCGACACCCACTTTTTGCGGCGATCCGTCGGGCTCTCCTGTCAAATCCATGATGCCGCTCATGCCTTGGATCATGAAGTCATAACCTGGCCGGTGCGCATATGGGCCAGTTTGGCCGAAGCCGGTCACGGAGCAATAGATCAAGCGCGGATGAGTCGATCGGAGGCTCTCGTAATCGAGGGCGAACTTCCTTAACCCTCCGACCTTAAAGTTCTCAATGACTATATCGGCGGACGCGATGAGCGCACGAACAGCTCTCATGTCATCGTCTGAGTTGAAATCCGCAATCATCGATCTTTTGCCCCGATTGCACGCGTGAAAATAGGCGGCCGAACGCTTGCCTTCGCCTTCGTCGATGTAAGGCGGGCCCCAATGGCGGGTGTCGTCACCATTCGGACTTTCGATTTTGACGACATCGGCCCCCAATTCTGCCAGGGTTTGGCCGATCCACGGGCCTGCCAGAATGCGAGCAAGTTCCACAACCTTCAGTCCGGCGAGCGGTGCTTGCGACATTGTATTTTCCTCGGTGATGGGGATCAGAAGAACGCTTGAATGCCGGTCTGAGCGCGGCCGAGGATGAGAGCATGGACATCATGCGTTCCCTCGTACGTATTGACAGTCTCAAGATTCTGCGCGTGACGCATAACGTGATACTCGATCTGAATGCCATTGCCGCCATGCATATCGCGGGCTTGCCGAGTGATATCGAGGGCCTTGCCGCAGTTGTTACGCTTGACGATGGAAATCATTTCGGGCGCCATCTTATGATCATCGAGGAGCCGTCCGACACGCAGCGATGCCTGAAGCCCGAGTGCGATCTCCGTTTGCATATCGGCGAGCTTCTTCTGATAGAGCTGCATACCCGCGAGCGGCTTGCCAAACTGCTTGCGATCAAGACCGTATTGCACAGCACGAATCCAGCAGTCCTCCGCCGCACCCATGACGCCCCAAGAGATGCCATATCGCGCTCGGTTAAGGCACCCGAAGGGGCCTTTGAGGCCTGAGACATTCGGAAGCAGTGCGTCCTCGGTGACCTCGACGCCGTCCATGACGATCTCGCCGGTGATCGAGGCGCGCAGGCTCAGTTTGCCGCCGATCTTCGGAGCCGAAAGGCCCTTCATGCCTTTTTCGAGCACGAAGCCGCGGATCTCATTGTTATGTGCTTCGGATTTGGCCCACACGACGAAAACATCGGCGATTGGCGAATTGGAAATCCACATTTTCGCACCCCGCAGACGATAGCCGCCTTCGATCTTTTCCGCGCGGGTTTTCATGCTGCCCGGGTCCGACCCGGCGTCCGGTTCCGTCAGGCCGAAGCAGCCAATCAAGTCGCCGGAAACAAGGCCCGGCAGGTATTTCTTTTTCTGATCGGTGGAGCCGTAGGCAAAGATTGGATATATGACCAGTGAGGACTGCACGCTCATCATAGAGCGGTACCCGGAATCGATGCGTTCGACCTCACGGGCAACGAGGCCGTATGCCACATAACTCGCATTCGCCGCGCCGTATTCCTCTGGCAATGTTACTCCAAGAAGCCCGGCTCGACCCATGAGGCGAAACAGCTCTGGATCTGTGACCTCATCAAGATAGGCCTCCTGAATGCGAGGTAGCAATTCTATTTTGGCGAAAGCCGCTGCTGTGTCGCGGATCATCCGCTCGTCTTCCGCAAGCTGATCATCAAGAAGAAAAGGGTCGTTCCAGGCGAACGTCATCGTCGTATCTCACATTTGGACTTCCGCTAGGATGTCAGCAAATCCGTGCAGTGAGAAACGATGTTTACTCATCGAGGTATGAGTTGTAGTTATAGCTTATGGATCCATTACAACGTCGTCTGCTACCCTCGACAACCGCACTAGCGGCATTCGATTCCGTCGTCCGCCTCGGAAGTTTTTCTGCTGCCGCGGTTGAGCTGACATTGACCCAGGCTGCAATAAGCCGCCAGATTTTGACGCTTGAGGAGCGGCTTAACACGACGCTATTCATACGTGGCGGCCGCGGTGTGGCGTTGACGCCTCAGGGCATCGTCTACCACAAATCGATTCAAGAGGCTCTTGCGCTGATCCGAAGTGCCTCGTTGCATGCTATAACAGGCTCGCCATCGGCAACGCTGAACCTTGCCATTCTACCGACGTTTGGGACGCGGTGGCTTCTACCTCGCATTCCGAATTTCGTGTCTGAGCATCCCGAGGTGACACTCAATTTTGCATCGCGTATCGGGGTCTTCGATTTCGCAAGCGAAGGCATAGACGCGGCCATCTACATCGGCGGCGATGACTGGCCGAACGGCGAGTGTACGTTTCTTATGGAGGAGATTGTCGCACCAGTTTGCAGCCCGGCGTTTTTGAAAGACAGTGCAATTGTCGCGGAGCAGGATCTCTTACGCTTACCGCTTCTCCAAATGCGCTCGAGACCGCTTGCTTGGGAGGACTGGTTTTCAAGCCTGGGAATCAACGGCAAACCGCGACCAAATATGGGTTTTGAGCAGTTTCTCGGTGTTGCTCAAGCTTGCATCGCGGGTCTCGGCGTAGCCTTGATGCCTCTTTTTCTTATCAAACCTGAACTAGACAGCGGGCAATTGATTGTCGCCTCACATCACCGGGTGCGAAGCAGAAGCAATTACTATCTTGTGTCACCGGAGGGGCGGGAGCCTCCAAAGCCTGTTAGAGCATTTCGCGAATGGCTCTTGCGGGAGACGGCGGAATTTTGTGAATCAGAATCTGCTTCATTAACTAACCAATAGCGACGTTTTCCGATTGAAAGGGATTGGCTTACTAGGAGCAAATACCGGTACTGTACCCTACCACTCCTCCAGTATCACAATCGGCTTATTCCACGCGGTCGGTCGCAGGGGCGTGAGAGCTCGAGCCATTGCTCTGCCGTGACAGTCCGCCGGAAAACTCAAGGGCTTCAACCTTGCCGGTGAGTGAGGAATCGACAAGCATGATATCGGCAATGGTGACGCTGTTTTAGGCGACCGTCCGAGATAGTAGACCGATGACGAACTCACCGTAATGTTGGAATTGATTAAACCCATGCCATGAGCTTACAAGCCAAGCTGCCGTTTCGCCTGCATGAAGCTGCGCGCATCATTCAGGCAGTCGACCGCGAGAAGCCGGTCGCCGTTCAAATAGGAAACCGTCATGCTGCCTTCCGCTGCGCCGGGCGCGACTGTCGTTCGGTCGTAGCCCCGATTGAGACCGGCGATCTGTAGCTTCGTTGCGTATTGATCCGACCAGAACCACGGGCGAGGGCGGTAGCGAATAGCTGCGCCCAGAATGTTGCGAGACACGTGTTCCGCCTGATCTATGGCATGCGGCACGGATTCTAGTCGTGTCATCTCTCCATCGTGCAGGAACGTCGCACAATCCCCGGCCGCCCAGACGAAAGGATCGGACGTTCGGCCAAATCCGTCGACCACGATCCCGCCGTCGATTTCGAGCCCAGCCTCGCGTGCAAGCGCTGTGTCGGGCTGGACGCCGATCCCGACCACAGCCGCATCGACGGGCAGGGACGATCCGTCTGCCAGCGCAGCTAGGACCGCCGCTCCGTCCGTTTTAAGGCCGACCAGGCCGATGCCCTCGCGAATCTCGACGCCTTGGGAGCGGTGCAGGTTGCGGAAATAGGCCGCCGTTGGTTCAGCCGCGACGCGGTTCAATATACGTGGCGCCATCTCGACAACCGTCACCGTCGCGCCGACCTGTCGAGAGGCCGCGGCCACTTCCAGCCCAACGTAGCCACCCCCGACCACCAATATCCGTGCGCCGTCACGCAAGAACGGGCGCAAAGCATCCGCATCGGCTTTGCTCCTCAGGTAGAAGATCCTGTCGACCCGTTCCGTCATGCGCGCCGGCAGTCGGATCGGTCGTGATCCGGTCGCCAAAATGAGATGATTGTAGGGAAGGCATTCATCCCTAGTAGCGACAGTCTTGGCGGCGCGATTTATCGAGAGTGCCGGTAGGTTCGGCCGGATATCGATCTTCTGCTGCTGATAGAAGTCGCTGTTGCGAAGCGAAAGGCGGTCCGCCTCTAATTTGCCAAGCAGATAGGCTTTGCTGAGCGGAGGGCGCTGATAGGGCAAGACGCCTTCAGCACCGAGAAGGGTAATGGTGCCTTGGAATTTTTCTTGTCGCAGCTTGACCGCCGCAGCCAAGCCCGCTTGTCCTGCCCCGACGATGACGATCCGTTCCGCCATTGCTCACGTCTCCGCCGGTATGCGGATCGTGGCGCCGTTCAGGCGCGCGTCTACCCTGATTTGACAACTCAGTCGACTACCAGGCTCGCGTGCCGCGGCTGCGAAGTCCAGCATGTCGTTCTCATGTTCGCTCACCGGATCGAGCGCGCGGGCTAAGCTGTCATCGACAATCACATGACAGGTTGCGCAGGCGGCCGCTCCATTGCATTCCGCGATGATGCCCGACACTGAGTTCTGCAGCGCGACTTCCATGAGGCTGAGGCCCTCCTGTGCGATGCAGGAGTGTTGCGTTCCGTCTGGAAGAATGAATGTAACGTCGGTCATGTGCTTTCTCCTCTCATGCATCCCAAATCACGGGCAGGGTAACGGGACCGCGAAAGACCCAGCCATGAATGCGGACCGCCTCGCGATTCCTGAGATGAAGATTGCGGAGGCGTTCAAAGAGCCTCGGCACGACGAGACGGCCGACCATGTGCCGCGCGACCCACGTGCCGGCGCAGAAATGCGGACCGGCGCCGAAGGCGAGATGCGATTTCTTTTCCCGGAAGACATCGAAGCGATCCGGATCGGAAAAGCGGCTTGGATCACGGTTGGCCGCGCCGACGCAGAGCCCGACCTGGTCACCCTCGCGCAGTTGGACGCCGGAAAAGACGACATCCCGTGTTACGCGCCGCGGGTACATTCCGATCGGCGATATCCATCGAAGCGACTCCTCAAAGGCCGTCGGCCAGAGGTTTGGGTCCGCTTTCACTCGTTCGAGTTGATCAGGGTTTTCGAGCATGCCGAGAACCAGTGTCAGGATTGAATCGCGTGGTTCATTGAGCCCGCCACCCACCGCGACTTTGATGTTGGCGTAGATCTGTTCGATCGTGTGAGGATCCTCGGAATGGATCATTGAGGACAGCACCGACGCGTTGGGATTGTCGCGATGTAACGGCAGGGCGCGCTTGATGGCATCTTCGACGCCCTTGGCAGCGTCTTCCGCCTTGCGGGAAATCTCCGGATCTCCCGAATAGTTGCCCGCGCCGTCGATCAGAGATTGCGACCAGAGCGCCATGGTTTGCCAGTCGACGTCCTGAAAACCAAGCACCTCCGCCAGAGCGCGTCCAGCCATCGGCGCTGCTAGTGCGTGGAAGAGATCGGCCTCGCCATCGTGCTCGAAGCCGGCGATGATTTCATTGAAGATGGTTTCCAGCCGCGGCGCCCAACAAGATTTGACGGAGCCTGGACGCAATGCGGGTTCGATTGCCTTGCGTTCCCTGGCATGAGCCTCGCCGTCCTTGCGCATCATGGTATGACCCATGACCCTGTTGACCAGCGATTGGGGGTTCTCGGACGAGAAGGTCTCGGAGTCGCGCTCCATGGCCATGATGTCGTCATAGCGGGTCGCAACCATGATGTTCGCCGCCTCGATCTTGACGATCGCTGCCATATCGCGCGCCCGGTCGAATGTCGGATAGGGGTCCCTTAGAAGCTCTCCGAACGACACGTCCCGTATCAGCGGTATGTTTGATCCATTGTCGGCAAGCATTGGTTCTCCTCCCATCTCGCCCTCCAGCAAGTTTTCTGACATCAGGCTACGCGAGGGCTTTTCGTCCGACAATTGGATGGATACGATAAATGTCATCGAATTACTCGATAACGTTGGGAGGTTGAATGATCCCCGAGGAGTTGGCGCTGATCGATCTCAGATCGATGCAAATCCTTGTCGCTGTTAACGACGCTGGTTCGTTTTCCGCCGCGGCGATTCAGCTCGATATCAGCCAATCGACCGTGAGCTATGCGATTGACCGTCTTCGACGCGCTTTCGGCGATCCCCTCTATGTGCGGCAAGGCAACCGAATCGCGGAAACGGACAAATGCCGGAACCTTGTTTCGCAAACACGTGAGACGCTCAACCGCATGCTAGCGATCGCCGTTCCGCAAGAATTCGATCCCATGACGGCTGAGGGCGCGGTAACGCTTTCCTGCAATCATCACGAACGTTTTCTGCTCTTGCCCGCCTTTATCAGGACCTTGCGAGAGGCCGCGCCGAATGTCGTTCTCAATGTCCTGGAATCGGCCGTCAACGGAAAGCAGCAGTTGAAGGAAAACGTTGCAGATATTGTCCTGGGTCCCGTCCGAATCCTCGGTGAGGGCTATTTCCGACGAAGGATATTTTCCGATCACTATTCCTGTGTAATGGACGCAGACAATCCTCTTGCGAAAGGCGATCTAACGCTACAGCGCTTTCAGAATGCTGCGCATATTGCCATAACCCATAATGGCCAATGGCAAGCGCTTTATTTTGCCGCGCTTCGCGAGCGGAACATCGTCCTCACGCCACAGCTCACGCTTCCTAGTCATGACAGCCTAGAGCTGATGATCGCCGGAACGGATCTGGTTGCAACGATTCCAAATCGATTGGCGAGCACTTATGGCGGACGGCTCGCTGCACGGCCGTTCCCTATTCACATCGCAATCGACATCGATATGTATTGGACGGAGCGGACGCACAAATCGGGCTTGCATCGCTGGGTGCGTCAGCTTCTGGCTGATGTAACGCACGCCGTTGCCCCCGACCAAACTCAGGAAGAGGTGGCTTTCTCCTGACACGGGCAGAGGCCGGCATCTTCGCGATCCGGCTTCTAAACAGTTCCAAAAATTATATCGGCAGATGCCGCAGTTGCGTGCTCAGTCGGCCTTCGCACCGATCAGCACGAACGCGATTGTAGCCGGCTCGCTGTTTGGATTACGCCAAGCGTGACGTGCCCCATGCTGAACGAACGTGTCGCCTGCCGCAAGGTTCACGACAACGCCATCGTCGAGTTCCAGCGTTATCTTTCCTGTGAGAACGACACCGTAGTCCACTGTCGGCGTGGTATGCATTCCTGGATTGTCCATCTCGAATGTCTCGGCGATGCCCGGCGCGGCGGCAAGATGCTCCAGGCCTGCGAGATCTGGCCGAAACTCCGGCGACATCATCACGGTATCTGGCGGAAAGGTGACGACGAAAAAGGTCGACCCACCTGCAGGTTGCAGTAACGTACCGCTACCGGCCATCGTATCCTTTCCATCGAACGGTAGGGCCGGCACATCTCCAATCGTCCAAATGGGAGCCGATATGAAACCTGGTGTGTGCTTGAGTGCGCGTTCTCGTGGCGACGTGCCATCGCTCACAACGACGGATTTTCCGGATGCGTTCTTGGCGGTTACGACGCGTCTGAAGGTCATGATCTACTCCCACAATCATGTGAAAACTAACCGAGCCCGCCGCAAGTGGCGGGCCGGTGCTACGCTTAAGGACAAATCACGAAGTTCGAAAACCCGCCATGGCGCTGCGCGATGCCGGAAATAGCATTGTTGACATCGGAAAGAGGGAAGCTCTGTGTCTCCAGAATAGAGAGATCCACGATACCGGCGGCAACCATGTCTGCCATCTCCTGGCCCTCTGCTGTCGTCAGCCACGCCGAACCGTAGAGACGCTGATTACGGTCCATCAAGCGGTGAACGTCAATCTCGACCAAGCCTGCAATGGCGCCGATATCAGCGGCGATCCCACCGCGACGCAGGCTGAGCAGGCCTTGACGGAAAGTGTCGTGCAAAGCGCCCGGCCCACTGCAATCGAGGAATGCGTCAACTCCTTCGCCTTCCGTGTGTTTCATGGCAAAATCGGTGACATTACCGTCGTTGATCGAGAATATCTCGATGCGGTTTGGTGCGAATGTCTTGATCTCTTCCAATAGTGCCTTGTCACGACCAGTCCCGAGGATTTTCTTGACGCCTATCGCAAGACCGAAAATTGCGGCGCCGATGCCTAGGGTCCCGCTGATGCCGTTCACCAGGATCGTGTCGCCGGGACCTGCATTGACCTTCTTGAGCGCGGAATAGGCTGTGCCGAGATAACCGAGACGTGCAGCCTGATCGAATGTCATGTTGTCGGGGATCTTTACGATCGCCGAGGCTGGAGCGACGGTGTATTCGCTCAAGCCCCCGATCGGATAGTCCGCGAAGGTTTGAAAGGCGTGTTCGGAGAAACCGAAGTATCCCTGAAAAGCGTAGTGCTTGCACGATATCGAGTCACCGCGCCGGCAATGCCGACACGTACCGCAACTGCGGCCCGGATTGACATAGACGCGATCGCCAACGTTTAGTCCATGAACCTGACGCCCGAGCGCAGCAATCTCGCCAGCAGGGTCAAGGCCGAAGACGGCCGGAAGCGGCGGCTGTGGCATGTGCGGAAACCAAGTCGGCCAGTTCGCAAGAATATTATGCAGATTGGGAACGATCCCGCAGGCTTTCACCCGGACTAGGACGTCCAGGTCGCCCGGCTTCGGCGTATCCAATGTCTCGATCTTCATCTCTCCACCGACCGTGTGCATACGGGCAGCAGTCATCGTCTGCGAAATGGTCATCAGTTTGTTCCTCCTCACGGCAATAATGCCCAACCGGGGCAGGGCGCTCCTCTGCCCATAAGAGGTAATGGCAAAATTTCGAAATAGCAATTAATTTCGTAAAAAATAAATTTGTCGAAAAATTGGATGCACCACGCTTGAAGTAGCCTGGAGGAAGTGCGACCGAGGTCAGTATGGGAATGGCGACCAAGGTGTAGCAGTCACTCGGCAGCAACAACCGCCGACCGCTTCGAACCACGACGCGGACGCCCGCCCGGCAGGTCCGGAAAAAGATGACCTGCGTGTTCGATCACATTTTCACTTGTTTCGCGGATATGCCGCTCAATCAGGCTGAGCGCGGTATCGATGTCTCGATCCAGCACCGCATCGACGATCATCTTGTGCTCGACGTCCTTTTCTCGCCATTGCGGACGAAACTGCGACGACATCCGCCGATAGCGATGCGCCCGTTCGAACAGCTTAGCCCGCATTTCGAGAAGCACGGGCGAGCCACATGCAGCGACAAGCGAGAAGTGAAACTCGCCATGCATGACACTCCATTCGTCGGAGAGGTAATATTCCCGGCCGATTCGCTGCTGCAGCCTATCCATTCTGTGAAATGTTGACAGAATGTTGCCTTCCCAGCGATCATCGCCTTTGCGAATAGCTTTGGCGAGTGCCTCCCGCTCAATGAGAATGCGAACGTCCGTCAGATCGTTGAGATCGGCAATCGAAACCGGCGCCACGATGAAGCCACGCTGCCCCTCGGCTATGACGAGATTTTCGGCAGAAAGCCGCGACAGAGCCTCTCTCAAAGTAGAAAAACTAACCTGATAGCGTTCGCGAAGACCTTCGAAGCGCAATTTTTCGCCTGGTTTGAGAACGCAGTTTACGATGTCCTGCCGCATGCGCTGCAGCACGTCGCCAGCTCTCGTTTCGCCACCCGCATTCTGCTGTTCCAAGAGAGCCTCCACGTAAGAAGATCATCGCCACCTTCATCTCGGAATTTACGGAAAATTTCGAAAAAATCAACTTTGGCGAAAACCTGGCGCCGCGGAGACCTGAAATTCTTGATCGATTAAGAAATTACGATAATAGATGATATTTCGAAATTTATGGAGAAGATATGCGATATCTGAGTTTCTTACGCAACGGTCGTGCGAGTTACGGCTGCCTCATAGATGAGGGGGTTTGCGATCTGGGCAAACGCGCCGGCTATCCAGATCTCGCGACCCATATATCGTGCCGCTTCGACACACTGGGAGCGGAGGAAGATGCCAGCGCCGATTTTGCACTCTCGGAGGTGGAATATCTGCCCGTTATCCCGAACCCATCCAAGGTTCTGTGCGTCGCGACCAATTATCATGAGCCAGACGAAGTGAGGAGCGAGAGGCCAGATTACCCTTTGCTCTTCACCCGTTTTGCCGCCTCACAGACCGGACATCGCCAACCTTTAGCCAAACCCAACCTCTCTGAGAAGTTCGATTTCGAGGGTGAAGTTGCGGTCATTATCGGCCGCAGTGGCCGGCACATCGCGGAAACTGACGCACTTTCCTATGTGGCGGGCTATTCGTGTTTCAACGACGGAAGCGTGCGCGATTGGCAGAAGCATTCCACGCAGTTCACACCCGGCAAGAATTTTGCGAGGACCGCTGGATTCGGTCCCTGGATGGTCTCAACGGATGAAATCCCAGATCCCGCAGGTCTTGAACTGCGGACCCGGGTCAATGGCGAGGTGCGCCAGGCAAACAACACGAACCGTCTGATTTTCTCAATCCCCTGGCTGATTTCCTACGTGAGCTGTTTCACAATCCTGGAGCCTGGCGACGTCATCGTAACCGGAACCCCCTCGGGCTTCGGTTCGTCTCTTCAACCACCTGTGTTCCTGCGTGTCGGCGATGTCATCGAGGTGGAAATCGAAAGGATCGGGATACTCTGCAACCACGTCGCAGGCGAAAACGACGTTTTCGAATAATTTCGATAATTTTTTTTATTTCGAAATATATTGCGATCATCTGGCGTTTGCGCTATCAACGCCAAGAACGACAAAGGCCCAGTTCAGGAGGAACTCATGACGCACATCGTGCACGCTGTCGGCCATATGAAGGTCAATGTCATTGATCCAGAGGCCGTGATACGAGATGCGACGGAAATCCTCGGCCTGCACGTCACCCATCAAAATGTTGACCAAACCTGGCTAAGTTCAAATGGCCGGGCGGCGGAGCTCGTTCTCGTTCATGCCAGCGAGAATTCGGCGCACACAATCGGGCTGGAGGCATTGACGCCGGACTTGGTGGAGGAAGCCGCCTCGCGCATCGAAGACGCAGGCTGCCGCATTTTGATGCGAGAACCAAGCCTCGCTTGTATCGCCGCTGGAGTGACATTTGCGACGCCGGAGGGGCTGCGGTTCGAAATCCACTCGCCGATCCGCAATGTCACCTATGGCCGGCGCTACCCAACCACCGGCGTCGGCGCCAACCGGATTGACCATATCAATCTGATCACGCCGAATCCCTCCGTTACCCGCGCGCAACTAGAGGCAATCGGCGGCCTAAAGCTTTCGGAGCGCATGACCAACGATGCTTTGAGCTGGATGTATGGTGGCAATCGCCAACACCACATCCTGGGCCTCGTGCTCGGCACCGCTCCCGGCCTGCACCACGTTTCCTTCGAGTTCCTGGAGTTCAATCAATATCTGCGTTTGGGCGACATTCTTGATCAGTTCGACCGGCAGCTCATGTGGGGTCCAGGCCGCCACCGTCCTGGTGACAATACCTATGCTTACTACACTGACGCGAGCGGCATGATGATCGAGTGTTCCGGCGTAATGGCCCACATCGCGGACGATGCTGATTTCACGCCGAACGTGATCACCAACCTGGCACGTCCCGGCAACGTCCGAGACATGAATGTGTGGGGCACGCCGGCGCCTGCCGAATGGCGCGAATACCACCACCCGTTTGCCAAGATTGCCTGACAAAACAGAGGTAAAGCCGATGCAGGAAAAACTCGAGTTCATGTCCGACGGGCTGAAACTGTCAGGCGTCTTACACGTTCCGGAAGGGCGCAAGCCCGGTCAGAAATCGCCCGCGTTCATTGTCTGCCACGGTTTTGTCGGCTCCAAGGATGAAAGCCACGCGCAGATCCAGGCTGAAATGATGGAGGCCTTCGGCTATGTCGCATTGCGTTTCGATTTTCGCAGTTGCGGTGAAAGCGAGGGTGAACGGGCGCAGGTGCGCTGCTTCGACCAGGTCGCGGACGCCAAGAACGCACTGACGTTTCTTGCCACTCGCGAGGAGGTCGATCCAACACGGATCGGCATCACCGGCCACAGTTTCGGTGCAGCGGTATCGGTCTATACCGCAGGCGTAGACGACCGCGTGGCCTGCTGCCTATCGTCTTGCGGCTGGGGGGACGGCGAGCGCAAGTTCCGTGGACAGCATCCGACACCGGAATCGTGGGAGAAGTTCATCGGTATTCTGGAGAAGGGTCGCAAGCACAAGCAGGAGACCGGTGCGAGCCTCTGGATGTCGCGTTTTGATGCAGTGCCGATCCCGGAACACCTACGCAAAAACCTGTCGCCGAAGGCGATTATGGAAATCCCGGTCGAAACAGCCTGGTCCATGTACAATTTCCGTGCTGACGACGTCGTCGCCAACATCGCGCCCCGCCCACTGCTCCTATTTCATACGGCCAACGACATCATCACGCCGACGAGCGAGTCCATCCGCATGTTCGAAAAAGCCGGTCACCCGACGGAGCTGATGCTGATTGATACGACAGCGCATTTTCCGCTGGCACCCGGTGATGCGCCTCGCACCAAGACGATGATGAAGGGATGGCTCGACAAGTTCTTCCCGTCGCCACTCGGTGGCGTCGCATGACGGCAGAAAAAAAATGGATCGGCAAACAGGCACTGACGGATTTCTCGGCTGCTCTGCTTGCGGCCGGCGGGTTCAGGCCGGATTACGCCCGACAATCCGCTGATCTCCTGGTCTGGGCTAACCTGCGCGGAGCCGACTCGCATGGCGTTCTGCGCATCCCACGCTATATCGAGATGGTCGAGCTCGGCATCATAAACGGTCAAGCTGAGCCGACGGTTTCGCATGAATTCGGTGCGATTTGCCGTCTGGATGGCCACCGCCTTCCGGGCGCAGCCGGGATGTCCATGGCTGCGGAGAAGGCTGTGGAGCTTGCCAACAAGTTCGGGATAGGTCTTTGCGAGGTTTCGCGGACCAGCCACGCCGGCGCGATCGGCTATTTCGCCGAGAAGATCGCCTATGCCGGAATGATGGGCATTGTGATGTCTGCCTCGAAACCTTTGATGGTGTATCATGGCACGCGCGGAGAGGGCGTTTCCACTAACCCGCTCGCGATTAGCGCTCCAGCCGGTGACGGCAGATATCCGTTGATCCTTGACATGTCGACCGCGGCCGTTGCGCTCGGCAAGATCATGGCGGCCAGGGATTCGGGGCTGCCGATTCCCCCCGAGTGGGGGGTCGACGAACAGGGCATGCCGACCACTGATCCAAGTAATGTCAAAGCCATCCTGCCCATGGCGGGGCCGAAGGGCTCAGGACTCTCTCTTATGATCGAGATTCTGGTCAGCATTCTGAGCGGAAACCCCCTTATCTCCGCTGCGCTTGCCGACAAAAGGGACAACGGCTTCAACGGCGTGGCGATTGCCATCAATCCGTTGAGGTTCGGACTTTCGACTCCTGTCTCACAAGATGTGGCGTCGCTTGCGGGAGCGATTAAGGCGTTACCTCTGGCCGCCGGTGTCGAAGAGGTGCTTCTGCCAGGCGAACGCGGGTTCATCATGGCTGAAAAACGTAGCGTCGAAGGTATCCCGATCCCGGCTATGACGGCCAACCGGCTCACTGAGGAAAGTCGCAAGCGCGGAGTTCCCGTGCCTCCCGAATTCGACTGACACATCAGAACGCAGACATTCGGCGGAACTGTGCTCCTCGTTCTTTTCAAGAGGTCTTTCCATGCTCGTCCTTGATACCGAAATCACGATCGACGCTCCACCGCAACTTGTCTGGAGCGTCCTTGATGATCTGGAGAGCTATCCAGCGTGGAACGAAGTCCTTCCGGAGTTATAGGGCCGCACCACGGTCGGCGAACCGGTCAAGGGCATCCTGTGGCAAGGTAAGCCCGTCCCGGACATTCCGATCGCGCCGACAATCATTCGCATCGTCACCGTACGTGAGTTGCGTTGGCTCAGCCAAGCGCCTGATCCATCAGCTTTCCGCACCGAGCACTATTTTCTCTTACAGCCGCTGCCGGGTGGCCGCACACACGCAATTCATGGCGAGGCATTCTCCGGGACAGTTGCCGAAGAGCGTTGGCCGAGCATCAGCGTGAACCTGAAGCGGGCCTATGACAAGCTGAACGCCGCCCTAAAGGTGCGCGCTGAGGCGTTGCGGGATGTCGATTTTGTCCTTCACCCTGCAGTGAGCGCCAAAACGACCGGGCAGTTGTCCGGCGCTACGTTGCGGTGCCACTGCGCAAAAGAGCCGGTGGAGATGACTGTTTCGGCGCCTGTAAACCACAATCATCTCTGTGGCTGCCCCAGGTGCTGGAAGCCTGCAGGAGCCTTGTTTGCGCAGATCGCAGCCGTTCCCGCTGGCTCAGTTACCGAAAGAGCCAACGGCTCAAAACTCGAATGCGTAGATGCCGCTCAAAAGATCCAACGTTATCGTTGCCAGACTTGCGGAACGCATATGGTCGGCCGCGTAAGCGACCGCGACCATCATTTCTACGGTCTCGAATTTATTCATCCCGAACTTGCCGATAAAGGCGAGCAGCCGGCTGTGGAATTTGCCGCTTTCGTGTCTTCGCTCATCGAAATGGGTGCTTCGCCTTCATCGACCGCAGCCATCCGGAGGCAGGTCGCAGCGGCCAGGATTCCCATCTATGACAGCTTCTCGCCCGAGATCATGGACGTCATCGCCTGGCATAAGGCGAAGCTCGAAAAGGCCCAGGACAAACCCGCTGCGTAGATTCAAAAATCATCGCTCTAAGGAGACGTCCGTGGACGTACGCGCCGCCGTAGCCGTTGCCGCCGGTAAACCGCTGGAAATCATGACTGTTCAGCTCGATGGCCCGAAGGCCGGTGAAGTGCTGGTCGAAGTCAAGGCAACCGGCATTTGCCACACCGACGATTTCACGTTGTCGGGCGCCGATCCGGAAGGCCTGTTTCCGGCCATCCTCGGTCACGAGGGCACCTGCACATCATTTCCGAGCGAGAATCTCCCAATTTTGTGACTCAGTAACATTAGTCGCAATTTTGTTGTCCGGCTGACCCCGACTCGAAGATTCAGGCAGAAAAAGCGGTCACAGCTCCACCAAAAGGATGAACCGGCTCCATGCTATGTCCTAAAGATGCAATTGCCATTTGCTCTGTTGGGCGTCAAATTATGGCCGCGTAAAGCGATCGCGTGGGATAACTTCCACCGTGATCTAGGGTGATGAATGCGCCAAATGTGATTGGTCAAATTCATCTCTATGACTGCGTATCGCCTGGGTTGCCCCCGCGCAGCCCATTGTTGAACCTGCCCACTGTTGGCGCAGGGTAAGACCCGCTAAACTTCGCGGGCCGGTGTCCATTTCGCGAGCGATTCGAACCCACGGGGGACACCCGAGGTTCCCCTTGCCGTTGCCGTCACCGTATTCTTTTCGGTAGTTGCGTCCGTTGTACTGATCCATCTGGGGGATAATCAGATGCGATACTATACACTAGATGCCATCCGTGGCATCGGGGCAATCTCCGTCTTGCTTTTCCACATGGGGTTGGTCTGGCACATAGCACCCTATGGATATCTGGCGGTCGATGTCTTTTTCGCGCTCTCAGGTTTCGTCATGGCGATGACCTATGAGCGCGACCTGAAGTCCGGCATGACAGTGGGGCAGTTTTATACCCTACGTCTGAAACGCCTCTACCCTACCTACCTGATCGGAATCGGCCTTGGTACGATCGTCATCGCTGCCAAGGTAAGTGCCGGCGCCGACTGCCCTTCGCCGTGGATTCTGTTCAACGTAGCGATGGTACCAGCGCCAGTCACCGGCGACTTTTTCCCAGCGAATGTCCCGGCGTGGAGCCTGTTCTTCGAGCTGATCGCCTATGCCTGCTTCGCCCCCGCCATCCGCGTCCGCAGCTCGACCCTGGTGCTGGTGATAGTCGTCTCGGCCTGCGTGCTCATAACTCATGGCGGCATCCGGAACGTCGGATCGACATGGATGGAATTCCCGCTCGGGCTCGCGCGTCTCGGCTTTGCGTTCCCACTCGGCTGGCTGCTGTGGCGCTGGGACGTTCGGCCATGGGAACTTCCGGCGGCGCTCCACCGCCCGGCGAAATTCCTCGGCGATATGTCTTACCCTCTCTACGTCATCCATTACCCGCTGCTGTCCCCGTTGCAATGGATACTGGGCAGATATCACCTCGCCGGCCCCCTGCCGGCAATAGCGATCGTCGTCCTGCTGGTCGCGGTTTCGGGATATTTAGCCCACCTAATGTCCCGCCGAGCCAAGCATCTGCAGGAACAGCATGAAAACCACGAGATGCCGTCGCCCACCCACCCCGGCCTTGATCATGTTGTTCAGCAACTGCGACGTGCTACGTCTGGTCGACACGGCCACTAGACCGACGGAGACGAGAATGACGACCCGGACAATGTGGACGATGGCAGGGATCAGGACGGCTTCATCGTTTCCAACAGGGCATCGGCCTCCTGTCGCTTTGCACTTAGCCTCCTGTCGCTTTGCACTTAATTATCAGAATGCGACAGTTTGGTTCGGCGTTGGCATTTGATTGTGAGAACCATGGCATCGGGATTCTCATATTAATTGCATCTGAGACCAGGCGTTCGACCTGCGCGCTTCGGCGATCATCCGCTCGATGGCCTCGGTGAAGCGGACCCGGTTTTCACCATCATGTGACCACGCAGCATTCGGAGCATCTCCGGTCCCGCGCGCGCAACGATGGTGATTCCCGACAGTAAAGCGGACCGCATGTGAAGCGGTAGGATCGGCTTTGCAAGCGTGGGTAGTTTTGCTGTTCCGCTGCGGCGATTTTCAAACAGCCGCCTGGCCAGCAGCGAATGGCCGCCGAGATCGAAGAAGCTGTCGTCGATCCCGACACGCTCCAGCCCGAGCACTTCGGCGAAGATGCTGGCAAGCACTTCCTCGACCGGTGGCGACGGTAACTGAGATCGCAAACAGGAAGAGATTGATGCCAGGCGTTTGGCCGAAGATCAGGACATCCGAAAGCACCACCATCGCCAGGAGGATGGCGAGCCGGTTGGTGCCGTGTGAGGGGACATTCCGGTAATCCAAAGTATCTGTGATCTGCACTGTGATCCTCTTTCTGATGTGCCCCTTCGCTTCTGATGAGCGTTGCCGGTTGCGCCGGCAATCCTCTCTCAGCCACCATCCGTCATTGCGGATGCGACCAGGAAGGCTTGAGGATGCGGCGGGGCGGGGKGGGGTGTTGCTCTTGTTCATGGCAATACATTGCCGGGCCCGCTTGCAGATTCTGTGCAAGGCGTAAAGAGGACTTCAGAAATGCGACCGGCGAGCGTTGCCGTTGCGGGTTTTTTATCTCAGCCAGAGGGTGTGGCTTAGATGTTTTCGGCACAAACGTAACCTATCTCTCAGCTCGCGGAGTTGTCTTGCATTCCCCTAGGCATGTGCGTCAAAACCAAGCGTCTGCTCGCATATTATTGCTGAAGGCTACGCGTCTTGTCCAACGGCTCTAAAATAGACCCGCTCTGAGTCGACGTGTCGATCAGCAACCAGCATCGTGACGGTAAGCAAGCGACGTGGGTCACAGGCAAAGCTGATGTTGGCGACACATTCCTTTTCTATGAATACAAGCCAGCGGGTTCGGGATACGTGCACGCGAGGCAAATAGTCGACGATCGGTCCGGTGTCGCTCAAGATTTCAGTTATGACAGGTCTTGCTTGCAAAAACGACAACTCTACTGTTTGGCGCAAGAACGTCGTCACCAGCACACACGCTATCCCGCTCAAGAGCGATCTGCATCTCTCCATTCGCTCGCTTCGGAAACCCAGCCTCTCGGATTATGGCCTAAGATCGCTGCTCTGCGAGCGAGCTTTGCAACAACCCGCCTCGATTGTCACAATACCCCGTTTTCGTCCGCCAATTTGGCTCATTTTTGCGGTTTAGGCGGATCGGGCCTTGCTCAAATCGCAATTGCCGTTTCCTCTTTGGCGGTGCGGATCACCATCATGGTGACGAAGCGCAGGACATTGGTCTCTTCCCGAAACAGCCTGTCACACAGGTCTTCATATTCTGACATGTCGCGGAGGTGAAGGAACAAGATCACGTCTGCTCCGCCGGTCACAGAATAGGCTCGCGACACGGGGTCCTCCGCACTCGCAAGGTCCAAAAAGCGACGCATGTGTTGCTCACCATGGGCCTTCAATTCCACCGTGACGATCGCTTTCAACAAGCGTCCCGCCTTTGCCGGATTGAGAATGGCTACAATGCGGTCGATCACGCCTGATCTGTGCAACCGGCGAATGCGCCGCAGACAACTCGATGGTGATAGCGCAACTGCATCGGCCATCTCAACATTCGTTTTGGATGCGTCGCGCTGGAGAAGCATCAGAAGCTTTTTGTCGATCCGGTCCATGGCGGCGTCCTTTTGTTGAGGGTCTATATGCAAGAAAATTGCACATTGATGCAATAATTGACCAAACATGCGAACCGGGTCGGGCTATCGTCGGGCAACCTTAGAGGGCCCTTCAATGATCTCCGTCAAAGCCGGCTTGCGCAACGCCTCACATTTACCGGTCGCTGGTCTGGAACATCGCCGCCGATGCTGGAGATGATCAGAGCGGTGACGCAGGTCTTCCCACCGGTCCTAGGCCCCATCGGATTTCCGGCATGTTCAAAGTTTCGCCGTGCCCTGGCGCTTTTCGCAATGGCGGCTTTCGCAATTATTGGATTGCACGCTTCCTCTGCAGCTTCTCCGCCCAGATCATCGGTGTGTCGGTCGGCTGGCAGGTCTATGACATCACACGCAATACCTTCGATCTCGGCATGGTGGGTCTGACGTTGTTTTTGCCTGCCTTCCTGCTCGTGCTGGCGACCGGCGCCGTGGCCGACCGCCTCAACCGCGTGCTGATCATGTCCGTCTGCATCGTAGGGGAGGGGCTGTGTGCGCTGGCCCTTCTCATGTTCAAGATAATCGGCCAGCAGACAGTAATGCCGATCTTCTGCACACTCGCCGTGCTCGGCACGCTGCGCGCCTTCTTCGGTCCCGCGCAGCAATCATTAATGCCTAACCTCGTGCCGGCGAAAGATCTCGCAAGTGCCATCGCTTGGGGCACGTCCTCCTGGCAGATCGCCACCGTGCTCGGGCCGGTCGCTGGCGGTCTGCTATACGGCATCTCGCCGGAAACAGCCTACATAACATCTTTCGTGTTGCTGAACATCGCAGCGGTCTTCGCGGTAGGCATCCGCATTCCGGTGAGCACCGCGGAGGCCTGCAACAAGGAGAAGCCGAGCTTCGAAACCTTAGCGGCCGGTTTTCATTACGTCTGGAAAGAGAAGATCGTGCTCGGCGCCATCTCTTTCGATCTTTTCGCCATGCTGCTCGGTGGAGCCTCGGCATTATTACCTGTCTATGCGCGCGACATTCTTACCGTCGGCCCTTGGGGGCTCGGCCTGCTGCGCGCGGCGCCGGCCATTGGTTCCATTCTGGTGGCGGCCTTCCTGCTGCGCTATCCCATCAAAGACCATGCCGGCGTGATCATGTTTGTCTGCGTTTCCCTGGTTGGTTTCTTGATTACAGTGTTTGGCGCCTCCACAGCGGTCTGGCTGTCCGTGCTGGCGCTTGGCCTGATGGGCGGTTTTGATATGGTCAGTGTCTATGTGCGCGAGACGCTGATCCAGCTCTGGACTCCCGAAGCTGTGCGCGGGCGTGTCAACGCGGTGAACATGGTGTTCTTAGGCGCGTCGAACGAATTGGGGGAATTCCGGGCCGGCATCTCGGCCTGGGCGCTCGGCGCCGCACCGGCGGTGATTATCGGCGGCGCGGCAACGATCGGCGTGTCGGCTCTGTGGTGGTATTGGTTTCCACAATTGCGCAAAGTGCGGCATTTCCAGCAACGGATGTAGGCTTGCATGCCTTCATCGGCTCAGGAACATTCAAGCGGGCCTGCATCTCTCGGCGTCGTTTAGCTGCCGCTCTTGCTCTTCAGAACCAGGTGCGTTTTCATGCCTACTGCAGGTCAGCATCCGCCGATCTTCTTTTTCCGGTTACCCGAGCTTCGGAGTAAGGGTTCGTTCGGCATGCCGCGCTAGGCTGTCACGCAAACCGGGGTGGCGTGATGTTGGTCCTAGACAGTGGCCTTTTTTCAAGTTTCGACCGCGGCCAGCGGATGGGGGCGATATTTGTCGCCACGTACCTGGCACAGATCGCGATCGTTGCGGGCCTCTCCGCATCCGTTCGCAGGCCTTGTCGGTATGGTCCGGTAGTGGAAATAATCGACTGTCCGCCAATTTTGACGCGGAAGCGAGTTATCGTCTGGGCCATCTGGGCGTTAATCTTTGCCGTAGTTGCGGCAACCTGCGGCCTTCTGCAAACGACGACGGCAGTTCTTCTCGATTCGACATCGATCGTCGAGACAAGTTGCACCGGCCCTCTGCCCAGCGAGTATCGACTCGATCGCGCCAAACTCAAGTTTACCTTCGGGCACGATCCGACCTTGCTTACCAAACGACCGCTTGAGTCCGCCTATCTGGAGGCCACGCAAGTCGATAAGCCCAGACCGATTTTCATCCATCTTTTGGGGCGCCCTGGCTCGAAGGGGCTTCGCGAGCTTGCACCCGAGGCTATGGCCGATCATTCCCGCGACCGATCATATCTCGGTGTTCGCTAGCATTTGCGGACCTGTTCTTGCCCGGAAATCAACGGCTTGGGAAACACTAGTGGTTGGGCAACAGTTCGTATCTCTTCAACTGCACAGAAAAGTTCTTCCAGCTTTGTCCCTAGACTAAGACTAGAGCCATCATCCTTGTCACCGCTCAAATGGCTCACCGAGCGAGGCGACGCCGTTGAGCTTGAGTAAGCGGCGATCGGCGGAGATAAGGCCGAGAACGATGATCGTAACGAGATATGGTAGGCACGCGAGCAATTGCGAGGGAACGGCCAGCCCGGTGGCCTGAGCGGCGAGCCCCATCAACGACACCGCGCCAAACAGGCACGCGCCTAAGAAAATCCTTGATGTCCGCCAGGTTCCGAAGACAACAAGAGCAATGGCAATCCAGCCGCGGCCGGCGATCATGCCTTCCGCCCAGAGCGGTGTGTAGATTGCCGAGGCATAGGTACCGGCAAAGCCCGCCATCATGCCGCCGAACGCAACCGCGGCGAAGCGGATAGCGCTGACGGGATAGCCGATGGCATGAGCAGCTTTCGGATTTTCACCTACAGCGCGAAGGACGAGGCCAACCTTGCTGTAGGCAAGCAGTGCCCAGATGCCAATGGTCACGACAAGAGAGACCCAGACGACGATATCCTGATTGAAAAGCCCGCCGATGACCGGAATTTCCGAAAGCCCGGGGACCGGGACCTTCGGCAGCGTAGTGACCGTCAGGCTCTCATAGCTCTTGCCAAACAGTGCCGAGAGGCCCTGGCCAAGAATCCCAAGCGCAAGGCCAGTCGCGACCTGATTTGCGTTAAAGCCCAGAATAATCCCAGCAAAAACCATAGAGAGGAGAGCGCCTCCGAGCCCGGCCGCAAGGAAAGCGAACAAATGGCCGCCGCCATGATAAACGGCAATGAACGCGACGACAGCGCCGAATGCCATCAATCCTTCGACGCCGAGATTGAGGACCCCAGCGCGCTCGACAACGAGCTCGCCTAAAGCCGCCAGCAGAAACGGCGTCGCCGCTGCCAGCATGCCAGTGACAGTGAACTCGATAGCGCTCATGATGCACTCCGGGCGGAAATGGGACGCCATACAACGCGATAGCGCACGAAGGCCATGGCGATGAGATAAATAAGGAGCAGACTGCCCTGGAATACACGGACGGCAGCGATGGGTAGATTGGCGGAGACCATGGCATTATCGCCGCCGATGTAGAGCGTCGCCATGACCATCGAAGACACGACGATGCCAATCGGATTGAGGCCACCAAGATAGGCAACGATAATTGCCGCGTAGCCATATCCGGTCGAGATGGAGCGCTGCAACTGGCCAAGAGGACCGGCAACTTCGGCTGCGCCGGCAAGGCCGGCTGCGGCACCGCCGATAATCAGCGATAGCCAAATCGCCGAGCTCTCCTTGAAGCCGGTATAGCTCGCTGCCCGGGGCGCCAGTCCGCCGACTTGCAATTTGTAGCCGGCGAAGCTTTTCTGCATGAAGATCCATGCCGCAATCGATAACCCAACGGCGAGGATAAGCGAGACATTGACGCGCGTTCCCTCAAACAGGATCGGCACCATGGCATCGTATTGGAACATGACCGACTGGGGGAAATTGAAGCCGTTCGGATCTTTCCAAGGCCCAAGAAGCAGATAATTGAGCAATTGCCCGGCGACGAAGCTCAGCATCAACGAGACGAGGATTTCGTTGGCATTCAGCCTGACGCGCCAGAAGGCGGTGAGCGAGGCCCATAGCGCGCCGCCAATGGTGCCGAGCAGCAGCATTGTCGGCCAAATCCACTGGCCCGTTGTCTGGGGCATCCAGATGGGGACGGCTGAGGCGAAGACGGCCCCGAGAATGAATTGGCCCTCCGCACCGATATTGAAGACCTTGGCGCGGAAGCCGATCGCAAGTCCCTGTGCGATGAGAAGCAGTGGCCCGGTCTTCAGGAGCACTTCCGAGAATGACGCCCAGGAGATGAATGGCTCGATCAGCATCGCATAGATCACCGCGGCGGGATCTCGTCCCATGGCGACATAGAGGCCAAGATTGAGAATGATGGTGACGATCAGGGCTATGGGTGGGGCGAGCAATGCAACGGTAACGGAGGCTCTTTCCCGGCGGACCAGACTTGGCAAGGCGGCGAAAAAGGGTTTGCTCATGCGGTGGCTTGCCCGCGTTGCGTGTGTGCTCCGATCATGTATCGGCCAATCTCCTCCGGTTTGGTCGCTCGTGTGACAAGCGGCGGGCTCAGCCTGCCGTGGTGCAGAACCTGTATGAAATCGCTGAGCTCGAACAATTCCTCGAGCTCCTCGGAAATGACGAGGATCGCCACACCTTCATTGCGAAGGGTGATGATCCGCTTGCGGATCGCCGCAGCTGCACCGATATCGACGCCCCAGGTGGGCTGAGCCAGGAAAAGAAGCTTCGGCGCCAGCATGATTTCGCGCCCGACTATGAACTTCTGCAGGTTGCCGCCGGAAAGCGAACCGGCTTCGGCCTCGGGGCCGGGCGTACGCACGTCGTAATTCCGAATACAGTCATTGGTGAAGGCGATCGCCTTCGCCTGGTCGAGCAGGCCGTGTCTAACAAGGTTCAAAGGATGGGCGGTCAGCAGGCTGTTCAGGGTCAGCGACATTTCGGGAACCGCACCGCGACCCAGCCTATCTTCCGGGACGAAGGCGAAGCTCAGTTGCCGGCGGGCGGCCGAGTCGAGCGTGCCGACGTCCTTGCCCATCATGAAAATTTGGTCACGTTGAGCCTGCGGCAGCATGATTTCGCCAGAGATCAGCGCTGCGAGTTCACTTTGACCATTTCCGGAAATTCCGGCAATGCCGAGGATCTCGCCGGCGCGTACCGCCAGACTGACATTGGAGAGCGACACGGCGAAAGGATCATCGGGCCGATAGTCGAGGCCAATAAGCTCCAGGCGCTTCTCGCCTTCCGCCAAAGGAAGTGCCGGCATGGGCTCGGGCATGTCGCGGCCAATCATCATGCGGGCAAGCTCATGGGCATCATGCTCGCGGGGATCGACATGGCCGGTCACATGTCCGTCGCGCAGGACCGTCGCGCGGTCGCAGAGCGACTGGATTTCCTCCAGCTTATGCGAGATGAACAGGATGGAGACGCCGTCGTCGCGTAGCCGGCGCAATGTCTCGAAAAGCTTCTCCACCGCCTGCGGCGCCAGCACGGATGTCGGCTCGTCGAGGATCAGCAGCTTCGGATCGGTCATCAGGCATCGGATGATTTCCACCCGCTGCCGCTCGCCGACCGATAGCGAATGCACATGGGCGAGCGGATCAATCTCGAGGCCGAATTCATGTCCGAGTTTGCGGATGCGCTCCTTGAGTTCGGCTTTACGGCCAGGAACGATCAGTCGGATGTTCTCGACGACGGTCAGGCTTTCGAACAGTGAGAAATGCTGAAAGGCCATGCCGATACCGGCGCGCCTTGCCTCCGCGGTGGAGGCAAGGCTGAGGGCCTTCCCCTTCCATGCGATAGTTCCGTCATCCGGCCGCTCGACGCCGTAGATCAACTTCATCAGGGTCGATTTGCCGGCGCCATTCTCTCCGAGGATGGCATGAATCGAGCGAGGCGCTACGTCCAGATCGATATGCCGGTTGGCATGGATCTGGCCGTAGCTCTTGGAAATGCCGCGCAGCGACAGAAGCGCGCTGGTCATGGCTTACTTCGGCAGTGGCGTCTTGACACCCTTGACGTGCCAGTCCATCGCGACGATCTGGACATCCGTCAGCGTTGCGCCCGAAGCCGCGCCTTCGCTGCCATCCGCCTTGGTGATCGGCCCTATGAATGGCGAGAAGCCGCCATTGGCGATCTTTGCTTCGATTTCCTTGATCTTGGTCATGGTCTCGGTCGGGATTTCCGGGCTCCAATCGACGACTTCCACGACCTTGTCAGCAACGCCGAGGAAGGCATTGGCACCCTTGAAGGTTCCGGCGAAATGGGCATCGACCGATGCCTTGAAAAACGGGGACCAGTCGGTGGCGACGCAGCCAAGATAGGTCTTCGGGGCGTATTTTTTCATTGAGGAATTGAGATTGAACGCATGGATACCGGCATCCTCGCAGGCGGAGATCACGGAAGGCGTATCCTGCGCATTCGAGAAGATCACGTCGCAGCCCTGCGCAATCAGCGCCTTTGCGGCTTCCTGCTCCTTTGCGGGGTCGAACCAGGAGTTGACCCAGACGACCGACACCTCGATGTCAGGCCGGACAGCCTGCGCGCCGAGCGTGAAGGCATTGATCGATGTGATCAGTTCGGGAATCGCGAAGGCCGAAACCGAGCCAAGCTTGCCGGTCTTAGAAACGGCCGCTGCCGCCATGCCGAGCAGGTAGGTTCCCTGGAAATATTTGGCAGCGAACGGCGAGAAGTTCGGCGCGACCTGGAAACCCGATGCGTGCAGGACAGTCACCTTGGGATTGCGGCGGGCGATCTGCAGCGCGCCGTTCTGATAGCCGAAGGAACCCGCGATAAGAAAGTGGTTTCCGTCCGCGACCGTCTTGTTCATGATACGGTCCGCATCAGGACCTTCCGCGATGCTTTCGAGGACGGTGACCTTCACCTTGTCGCCATAGGCTGCCTTGATCGGATCAATACCGGCGGCAAGTGCGTGGCCCCAGCCGACATCGCCGATCGGCGAGGGAACGACGAGGGTGATGCCGAGCGGTTCGCCGGCGGCGAATGCAGAGCGACCGACGAAGGCCGTTGCGAGGCCGGCGACGGCCGCGCTCTTCATGAGTTTTCTGCGGGTCAGATCGTTGGACATGTTAGTTCCCCTCTTTTGGTTTTTCAGAATTCAATGGTGGCGAGTGCCGTTTCCGCAGCCTGCCAGTTTTTCAGGAGGCAACCGGCCATCTCACCCGTCCTCGTTGGCGGAATGAGGATCGGGTTTCAGCTCGTGCAGTCGATGAATGCCGGGCATTTCGATGAAGCCGTCGAGACTGCGAATGGCGCGTAGCCAGAGCCGGATGCTCGGGTAAAAATCGAGCGAGACGCCGCCGTCGGGCGCAAGCGCCACGTAGGGGAAGCAGGCGATGTCGGCAATGGTGGCACGGTTCGATGCCAGGAAGCGCATGCCCCTGAGACTCTGTTCGAAAAGGCCGCCTTCCAGTTCGCGCAGTCCGGCTATTCCTTGTGCTTGCAATGTTTCGATGTTGCCGGGGCGCAAGAGCATTTCGTGGAGCCGCGCGCCCCCAAGGTTTGCCGTCAGCCGATGGGAGAAGGAAAGCCACTGCTGCACACGCGCCGCCTTTTCGGGCGTGCCGGTTCCCAGCCATTCCGGTGCGCTTTGGGCGGCGATATAGACGAGAATGGCGCAGGACTCCGTCAGCACGAGATCTCCATCTTCAAGGATCGGGATGGAGCCTGCCGGATTGAGCGCGAGCAATTCAGGCCCTCGATGTTCGGCGCCGGGATGGAAATCGACCGGCCGGATTTCCAGCTTGACGCCCAGGATCGCCGCCATGAGGCGGATTTTGTAGCAACTCGGCGATAGGATGTAATCGTAAAGCTTCATTGCGCGACCAACTGTGCGCCGTAGGTATAATTGTGTCGCTTCAGCCAGCGCCGGTAGGCGACCGACGTCAGGTCGGCCCTGGTCGGGATTTCCATGCCGGGGTCCAGCGGCAGAAGTGCCGGGATTTGGTTTTCGAGGATCGAGCGATCCTGCAGGAAAATCATTTGCTGAAAATGGATCAGGTCCGTCATCGGCGTCACGTCATCAAACAGGGCCATCCATGGCCATACGTCGCAAAGGTCTTCCGCGAGGGGCTGCACGAACAAGGTAATAACGTCCCATTCGCCCGGTCGGGGAGGGCAGGTCTTGTAAAGCACCGAGCAGGTCGGCGCCGGTACGCGGTACATATATTCAGTCGTGATGCCGCCGGCGGCCGACTTTGCGGCCTGTGGCTGGTAGAATTTCACCTGCGTTGCCCAGACTTCGTCTTCATCCTCTCGGATTTCAACCTTGTAGTTCTCGACTTCGGTATGGGGCTCGGCGCCGAGAATGTCGGTATGTACGAAGGGGAAATGGGCGATGTCGAGGAAGTTCTCCACCGCTCGCAGCGGTGAGCAGCGCACCCGCACCACGCCGACATCCACGAAGCGGCGGCCGGGCTGATCGGCCTCGGGAATCGCAAAAAGCTCCTTGGCGGGATTGCCAAGAGAAGACCAGACATGGCCGTAGCGGACACGGGCGGGGAGGACGCGTCCGTCCCGGGATGTTACCTGCGCATTCCCGTCTGGTGTGCGTGTCACCTCGATAGGCTCGCTCATCAGCGCGGTTTCGCTCCCTGTCTCGGTGAGCTGGCTGAAAAGGCCGATCGGGTACCATTCATCGATCATCGCGCCGCCCTTCGTCATGCGATCTCCGTTTGGCGTGTTTCCGCCTGGCGGCGCAGAGCCTCGGCGACGCGCGATGCCGTGATCCGATCGGACGGGCTGCGATCCTGCTCGATCAGTATATGAATGAGCGTGCGCTCCACCTGCTCAGTCGCCAGCAGTCGGACCCACGGAAAATCTGGCACATCGAAAAGCCCGTTCGTATCCGTTCTTGCGCCGGCCGCAGCTTCGATCGACGCGATGCCGGCCTCAACCGTCAGCGAGCGCAATGGGATGAGATTGGCTAAGCGCGACGGTTTTGTCTCAGGTTGGCCCACCGCGACCCATATAATGCCATCCGCTTCTTCAACCTCCTGCACCGTCACACGGATGGTTTCCGGCGGGACGAGATTCGGATGGGCAGGGATGCGAACGCATCCTCCTGCGGGTGAATAGCTCCAGCCATGATAAATGCAGGAGAGCGCTTCACCCCGCACGAATCCGTGGGACAATCGCATCCCGCGATGCGGACAGCGAGCTGATGATGCCGATGCCCGCCCGGACTGGCTGCGCCAGAGAGCGAGAGGTCCTGCTGACGTCCACGCCGGCATAACTGTTCCGGGCGGCAGATCGGCAGAAAGGGCGACAGGCGTCCAGGAGCCGGTCGTATCAGATGGCATGACCTTCACTTCCTCAATTTTGCCAATGCTCTAGCGTTCTTTTCCGAACACTGTTGCCGACATTGCGACCTCAGTTGCGCAAGAGGCTTGCATAAAAAATTCGCATTGGCAACGATGATTAAATAAAAGGCAGCGGATCAATCCTGTCTATCGTGCGATGTAGCTACGGGATCTACAATCCTGCGCTGAATCTCGTCCACCCAGACGTCGATCGGGCCGAGTGAGCATCCCATTTCCAGCATATCGATTAGCTCCACAGGCCCCGCGACTTCGAGTTCGATTCGGTCGGCGCCGGTATGAAAGAAATCCTGGGAAAGTCCGAGTTTGTCCGCATGACGGCGTATCCACGGAACGAACGAGGAGGAATTCACCTCGCCGAGAATCGTCATCCGTTCGCGCGAATCGTCCTGCCGTGGTGCCATTATTGAATTACCTGTCATTGGGTGCCGTCATGATGACACAATAGCGCTTGGCAGTATTTGTGAAAGAGCGCGACAAACGGAAGCGCTCTGCGGCGCTATCGCTCGCGGTAGTTTCTCGAAATGCGTTCGCCCAGATAATGCAAGGTACGGCACCCTAAGCGGGTTCACCTTTTGCGCACCACCTTGGCCGGATCGACAAAAGCGGGTTGCCGGTTCGCGCGCCTCTCGCCTCGGTCCCGAAGGAACGGAAGCAATTGGCTACCTTGGCGCTTGATCTAGGACAGGTATGGTGTGTCGGAGAGCACGAAGTGGGTGATGCCGAGATCCCGATAGTTGCGCAGCGAACGCGCAACGTCTGCCGCGGATCCGACCAGCCAGGTGGTGCCGGCGCCACCACCGCCGAACTTGCCGGGCGCGGTATAGAGGTTGTCATCGAGAACATCACCACGCTCGTGCAGATTAAGCAACCGCCGCTCACCGCCACGGACTGCTGATGATCGTTCCAGCCGGCGCCTTTCGTCTTTGCCATCTGGGCGACCTTCGCCTCGGCGTCGGCCCAGGCCTGTTCCGTCGTGTCGCGAACCAGTGTCGTGATCCGCAAACCGAACTCCAGCGGCGGTAAGTCGGCGCTCCAGTTCATGCTCAGCGCCCTAAGCCGCTCGATCCGCTCCCGCACCCCATCGAGGGGCTCGCCCCAGAAAAAGCTGGACATCGGCCTTGGTGGCGAACACCCGCTCGGCCGCCTCCGAGGCGCCCCCGAAATAGAGCTTGTGATGCCGACGCTCGCCGCGAACTTCGATACGCGGCATCGCGGTGGAGTCCGTAACCCGGAAGTGTTCGCCGGCATATGAACATTCTCTTCGGTCCACAGCCTGCGAACCAGCCGCATGAACTCCTTGGTGCGGGCATAACGATGGGCCTGGTCGCCTTCGCTGTCGCCATAGGCGGCACGGTCGTCCTGGCCCGATACGATATTGACGTACGCGCCTGCCGGTCAGATGGTCGAGTGTGGTGGCAGCACTCGCAAAGTGCGCCGGCCAATAACCCGGGCGGATTGCAATCAGCGGTTCGAACGTGGTGGTGCGCGCATCAAGTGAGGCAGCGACGGTAGAGGTCTCGGGCCTGCCCAGCCGGTGCTGATGAGAGCGCCCTTCCAGCCATGCTCCTCCAGCGCCTTCGTGTGCGCAGTCAGCGTCTCCAGACTGTTATGGTTCTCGACACGGTTCTGCTCCCATCAATAGCAGTGGTCTCGCTTAAATCTCGATTGTTGGCTCATGGCCACAAACCGCCTCTAAAATCTCAATCGTCATCTGCTGTGCTTGCGACGGGATCCTTAAGTATTTCGACTGGTACAGAAGTTTGGACATAACAGCCTCGGCGAGCCGGGCGTCCATCACACGCGTCGTTTTCAGCGCGCGTGCGCATGATTCCTTGAACGGAAGCAGCGCCTCTACAAGGTAGTCATGGCCTTCGCTCTCGCGGACGCACGTGTCGCGTTGCTGCATTGAGGCCCCGCGATAGAAAATCTTCTTCGCAACGATCTCCGCCGGTGTCTCTAGGTAAACCTTCTGCCCACGTATTTCTCTTTCCCTTGTGGGCTCAGACGTCAGGTGCGTTGCGACGATAAAGTCGATCTCACCGATATCCTTGAACACGATTTTGAGCGCGTGCGTACCGTCGAAGGTGCAGGCGTTAGGGTGTATGTCGAGAGCAAAGCCGCGCGTTTGTGGATTGAGATAAGGGGACGCCTGGGGATCGTCGATGAAGATATCGACGTCGAAACTCTCCCGGTGGCCGATTTGAAGCATTAGCGCAGTGCCGCCGCCGAAACTCCAGCTGTCGAGAATGGTGAACTTCGAATTAGCTTGGCTGATTATCTGGCCTGTCAAAGAGCTCCGCCCAATGACTATTTTGCGATTGTGCCACTAGGCGGCTCGGGCGAGTGGCAATTCGCATCCGGCCATCTCGGAAAACCGCTGCGCAACGCATCAGCGAGGTTGACGTGTATTTCATCGAGAAACGAATGCTGAAGGCTTTCGCTAAATTCAGAAAAGAACGCAAATGCAGATGCATCGTAATGTTCGGCGCTCGCCGGGTCGACAATCTTCGACGCGAACTGCTCAGCCGAAAGGCTCGTCCCATAAGGGGCGTTTAACGTGGCTAACACTGTCGTAGTGACGAACGTCATCGATTTTTACCGCAATTAATACATGGCCTTACATAAGGTCTTGCGGCGATAGAGACAAGGAACGAGCAGTTTGACGGCATCGGTTCGTCTGGTTCGATTCCCTCCAACTGCGCCGGTGCCAAATAACGTGGTCTGAGGTCCAAGGCGAGGATAGCAGTCGAACAAACTTATGCGTCGCGCCATCCTCACTCAATACTCGCTGCCGTCGCGAGGTCAAACCCATATCAGGAAGCGATAGTCTTATTGTCGTTGCTTTTTCGCTCCCGGGGGTTCGCGACACTACATGCAGTCGGCGCCTGTTCAGCCTGTTTCTAGCCTTCGCTCTGCTCCTTCCCTGGTGGCCGCTTTTTTCCCTCATCGGCCGCCAAAGAGAATGATGTTTCTTATAACGGAGTTTATCTACTGATTTTATAGATTAAAGATTTTGCAACCACTGAGTGGATCGAGACCTTATGACCTACCTCCTCAGCCTTCTCGATAAAAGCCCGATCGAACAAGGCCTTTCCGGCGCCGATGCGCTGAAAGCGACGGTCAGGCTTGCCGCGCGGGCCGAGGAACTCGGCTATCACCGTTTCTGGGTCGCCGAGCATCACAATATGTCCAACCTCGCAAGCTCGGCACCGGAGGCGCTGATCGCCTACCTTCTCGCAAGGACCACGAAGATCCGCGTCGGCTCCGGCGGGGTCATGCTGCAGCATTACAGCGCCTACAAGATCGCCGAAACTTTCAACCTTCTTGCATCGCTAGCGCCCGGCCGCGTCGATCTCGGCGTCGGCAAGGCGCTGGGCGGTTTTCCGCTGTCGACGCGGGCGCTGCAGCTTGCCGTCGATCCGTCGAGGAAGCCGGATTTTGCCAGCCAGCTTACCGATCTCAATACCTATCTCGCCGCCGATCCCAATTACACCGGCGCGCAGGCGACCCCTTTCCCGCCGACGGCTCCGGAACGGTTCCTGCTCGGCGCCAGCGTCGAAAGCGCGAGACTCGCAGCCGAGAAGGGCTGGGAACTCGTCTTCGCCGGCCACCTGAACGGTGATCCTGACAATCTCAACAAGACGTTCGAGGCCTATGAGCAGGCATCCGGCGGCAAGCGTCCGATCCTCGCGCTCGCAGCCTTTGCCGCCGAAAGCGAGGAATATGCCCGTGACCGCGTCGGCAATCTGCGCATCGTCAAGATGTTCCTGCCGAACGGCCAGACCGTCAATGTTGGCAGTGAAGAGCAGGCGGCCGAATTTGCCCGTCAGGCGGGCGTCACCGACTACCGCATCGAGGAAAAGGTGCCGAGCGTGCTTCACGGTACGGCAAAGCAGATCCGCGCGGAGCTGGATGAGCTTCACCGCCGCTACGGCGTCAAGGAGTTCGTGCTCGACACGCCGGCGCTTTCAACCGCCGACCGCCTTGCCTCCATCGAGCTGCTCGCCGCAGAGCGCCTTTCCCTCGTCGCCTGACCCGTTCCCAGGAGGATTGATCCCATGGCTCAGAAACACGTCACCTTCGGTATCATGTTGCAGGGGCCTGGCGGCCATATGAATGCCTGGAAACATCCGAGCGTCCCGGCCGATGCCAGCGTCAATTTTGACTTCTTCGTCACCACCGCACGCAAGGCGGAGGCAGCCGGCATCGCCTTCTCCTTCGTGGCCGACGGACTCTATATCAACGAGCAGTCGATCCCGCATTTCCTCAACCGGTTTGAGCCGATCGCCATTCTCTCGGCGTTGGCGGCCTCGACGTCGAAGATCGGCCTTGTCGGCACGGTCTCGACCTCCTACAGCGATCCCTTCACCATCGCTCGCCAGTTCGCCTCGATCGATCTCATCAGCGGCGGCAGGGCAGGGTGGAATGCGGTGACCTCGCCTCTCGAGGGTTCGGGTCGCAATTACAGCCGCGAGCATCCCGAGCATGAGCTGCGCTACGAGATCGCCGAGGATTATATCGATGCGATCAAGGGCCTCTGGGATTCCTGGGACGACGATGCTTTCGTACGCAATCGCGAGACCGGCGTGTTTTTCGACAAGACGAAGATGCACCGCCTCAATCACAAGGGCCGCTTCTTCCGCATCGAGGGGCCGCTCAACATCGGTCGTTCGAAGCAGGGTCAGCCCGTCGTCTTCCAGGCCGGTGCTTCTGATTCCGGCATCCGGCTCGCCGGCAAACATGCCGATGCCGTCTTCACCAATGGCGGGCCGTTTGAAGAGGCTCAGGCCTTCTATCGCCAGCTGAAGGGCAGCGTGATTGCACATGGCCGCAGTGCTGCGGAGGTTGGTGTCTATCCAGGCATCGGGCCGATCGTCGGCGCAACGCCCGACGAGGCTGAAGCCAAGTACGAGGCGATCCGTAACCTCGTGACGATCGAGGAGGCGCTCCTCTATCTCGGCCGCTTCTTCGACCATCACGATTTCAGTGTCTATTCGCTCGACGAACCGTTTCCTGAACTCGGGGACATCGGCAGGAACAATTTCCGCGCCACCACCGATCGCATCAAGAGGACAGCACGGGAAAAGGGGCTGACGCTGCGCCAGGTCGCGCTCGATTCAGCAACGCCGCGCACCGCCTTCATCGGCACCGCCGAGCATATCGCAGACGAGATCATTCGCTGGGTGGATCATGGCGCCGCCGATGGCTTCATCCTCGGCTTCCCTGTCATCGCCGAAGGGTTCGACGATTTTGCCCGATACGTCCTGCCGATCCTCACCGCGCGCGGCTATTTCGATCCTGTCCTCAAGGGCGAGACGCTGCGCGACCATCTGGGCCTGCCCTTCCGTGAGAGCCGCTATGCGACCGCTACGGAGGAGCTCGAACGCGGAAAGGCAGTCGGCGCCTGAGGCGCCGGCGAACCCGCCATGGACACCATCGCTCAGACCCCGCGCAGCAATGATCCGGTCGAGAAGGGCATCGCCCGTTACCTCGATGAATTCATCACGCTGCGCCACGATCTGCACCAATATCCCGAGCTGGCGTTCCAGGAGCTAAGGACCAGCAAGCTCGTGGCATCCTACCTTTCCTCCTGGGGCTACGAGGTGGCGACGGGCATTGCCGGCACCGGCATCGTCGCCACCCTCAGGCGCGGGAAAGGCAAGAAGCGGCTCGGCATCCGGGCCGATATGGATGCGTTGCCGATCGAGGAGGCGACCGACCTTGCCTATACCAGCAGCAATCCCGGCGTCATGCACGCCTGCGGCCATGACGGGCATACCTCGATCCTGCTTGCCGCCGCCCGCTATCTCTCGGAAAGCGGCAATTTCAGCGGCACGCTCAGGCTGATCTTCCAGCCGGCCGAAGAGATCGGCGCGGGCGCCCGCAAGATGATTTCGGAAGGGCTGTTCGAACGCTTTCCTGTCGATGCGATATTCGGGTTGCACAACTGGCCGGGTGTTCCGGCAGGCCAGTTCGGCTTTGTCACAGGCCCCGCCATGGCTTCGGTCGACCAGGCGGTGATCAGGATCGTCGGCAAGGGCGGCCACGGCGCCGAACCCCACCGCGCCGTCGACCCGGTGCTGGCTTCGGCCTCCTTCATCACCGCGCTCCAGAGCGTCGTCTCTCGCAATGTCGATCCGCAGGACATGGCCGTCGCTACCGTCGGCTCGATTCATGCGGGCTCCGCCTCGAACGTGATCCCCGAAAGCGTGGAGATGAAGCTCACCATGCGGGCCTTCAGCGAACCAGTTCGCCAGCTGCTGCAGGAGCGCATTCCGGCGCTTGCCCGCGCCCAGGCTGAGAGCTTCGGTGCGGAAGCGGATGTGAACTATCGGCTCGGTTTTCCCGCACTGGTCAACCACGCCAGGGAAACGGCGTTTGCCCGCGACGTCGCCTATGAGGCGCTTGGCCTCGCTGCGATCGAGAAGGATTTCCGGCCGAGAACCGCGAGCGAGGATTTCGCCTTCATGCTGCAGGCCAATCCCGGCAGCTATCTCTTCGTCGGCAATGGCGACAGCGCTCCTCTCCACAGCGCCCACTACGATTTCAGCGACGCGATCATCGCGCCCGCCGCCCGCTACTGGGTCCGGCTCACACAAACCTTCCTCACTGAAGACAATGGGTGACGAACGATATGAGCGATACGTTTCTCTATACCAGCCCACTCGACCCCCGCGCCAAGCCGTTGATCGATGAGCTGATCCACGAATACGACAGCCGTTACGGCACCTATTTCAATGCCGAAGGTGCCGCAGCAGAATTGAACCGCTACCCTCCTGAGGCCTTCGCGCCGCCTCACGGTAACTTCCTGCTGTTGATCCGCAATGGCGAAACCATCGGAGGCGGCGCCTTCAAGCACTACGACGATCGCACTGCCGAGTTCAAACGCGTCTGGACGCGTTCGGATCTGCGCCGCCAGGGGCTTGCCCGAAAGGTTCTGGTGGAGCTGGAGGCTCAGGCCGCCCGCCAAGGTTATAGCAGGATCTATCTGACGACGGGTTTCCGCCAGCCCGAGGCCGTCGGCCTTTATCTGAACTATGGCTACACCGCGCTCTTCGACACGGATGCCGATCCCGAGATCTACAAGAGCCTGCCTTTCGAGAAGGACATCACCCATCTCACGGCGCCGGCTTTTGGAAGCGAGCCGCGTCTGAAGGTGGCCGCCGCAAATCTCTGAAACGGCAAGGACCGGCAATCATAAAGGGAAACGACAATGGCACTGACGACGGATTTTGCGGGCCTTGAGCCCGGCAGCAGGACGGCGGAACCCAGACAGGACTACTCCCGTTTCCGCATCGTACCGGCCCGCCATCCCGAGCGGCTGGCGGGCACGATATTCGCCGCCGTCGTCATCATCGCCGTGCTATATTCTACCTTCACCAATCCGCGCTGGGGTTGGGGCGTTTTTGCCGAATGGTTCTTCGCCGAGCCCGTGCTCGTCGGTCTTGGCAGAACGCTGCTCCTGACAGCACTCGCCGCCGTTTCGGGCTCCATCCTTGGAACAGCGCTGGCGCTCGCCCGCGTCTCCAGGTCGCCGCTGCTATCAGGTCTTTCCTGGGGCTATATCTGGCTGCTGCGCTCGATCCCGATGATCGTGCTGCTGCTGATATTGAATAATCTCGGCTATCTCTATGAAACGATCAGGATCGGCGTCCCGTTCACCGACACGGTCTTGTTCGATTATCCCACCGTGCAGCTGCTGACGCCCTTCGCCGCTGCCTACCTCGGCCTCACACTCAACCAATCGGCCTTCTTCGCCGAGATCGTCCGCGGTGGCATTCTGTCGGTGGATCATGGGCAGCTGGAGGCCGCTGCCGCACTCGGTCTGCCGCGCCGCCGCCAGGCCTTTCGCATCGTGCTGCCGCAGGCCATGCGCTCCATCCTGCCGACCGGTTTCAACGAGCTCATTGGATTGGCGAAAAGCACCTCCGTCGTCTATGTGCTCGCTCTGCCGGAGCTCTTTTATACCGTCCAGGTGATCTATCGCCGCAATCTCGAAGTCATTCCACTGCTGATGGTCGCAACGGTCTGGTATCTGATCATCATGACTGTGCTCTCGGTCGCCCAGCACTATATCGAGCGCTATTTCTCTAGGGGCGCCGTACGCAATCCGACACCGTTGCCTTTCCAGGCATTTTTCGAACGTTTCCGACGTCCGCTGCCGGCTCTCGATAGCGCGGCCGATAAAGTGTGCAATCTTGGTTTCCATGATGCGGGAGCTCTACGGGCAGGCGGTGCGGTGCGCATCCACGGCATCTCGAAAAGCTTCGGCTCGCTGAAGGTGCTCGACGATGTCGAGCTCAACCTGCCGGCCGGCAGCGTGACCGCCATTCTCGGCCCCTCCGGTTCCGGTAAGTCGACGCTGCTGCGGTCGATCAATCAACTGGAGCGCGTCAACGACGGCTTCATCTCCATTGATGACGATTTCGTCGGTTATAGCAGGAAGGGCGACACGCTCTACGAGCTCAAGGAGAAGGATATCCTCAAACGCCGCGCCGATATCGGCATGGTCTTCCAGAGCTTCAATCTCTTCCCGCATCTGACCGTGCTCGAAAACCTCATCGAGGCACCGATCGAGGTTCGTGGTCTCGGCCGCGAGGAAGCCGTGCAGCTGGCGCAGGAACTGCTGGCGCGCGTCGGTCTCAGCGACAAGATCAATGCCTATCCGCGCCAGCTCTCCGGCGGCCAGCAGCAGCGCGTCGCGATCGCCCGGGCGCTGGCGCTCCGCCCCAAGGTTCTCCTCTTCGACGAGCCGACGTCCGCACTCGATCCGGAACTCGTCGGCGAGGTGCTCGACGTCATCAAGGAGCTCGCCCGCACCGGCACGACGCTCGTCATCGTCACCCATGAAATCGGTTTTGCCCGCGAAGTCGCCGACACAGTCGTCTTCATGGAAAGCGGCCGCATTCTGGAGGCCGGTCCGCCGGCCCGGATCTTCACGCAGGCCGAGCATCGTCGAACGCGCGAATTCCTCGCCAAGGTTCTCTAGCGCGGACAGCGCTGGTGAAATGCCGGGCCGCGACGGGCTGCTCCGGTCGAATGACAACAATTACAATCTTAAGACGAAATGGAGAAGGGGCATGGCATTTACAGATAGGGTAAGGCTTCTGATAGCGGGAGCCGTCACCATTGGCGCGATCGGTTTCGGTTCCGCTCAGGCGCAGCAGAAGTTCGACCTCAGCCCCGAACAGCCGAACCGGCTGCGGCTGGAAAAGAACGAGAAGCGCATCGCTGAAATCAAGGACTTCAAGTTCGTCGAAACAGGTGTCTTCACCGTCGGCATCAGCTCGAGCGGCAATCTTCCGCTGCACGACTATGCCTCCGACTCCAAAACGGTCATCGGTTATGACGTCGATCTCGCCCAAGCGGTCGCCGACAGCCTGGGCCTGAAGCTCAACCTCGTTTCCGTCGCCTGGGCCGATTGGCCGCTGGGGCTCACCTCCGGCAAGTTCGATGCGGTGATCTCGAACGTGACCGTCACGGAAGAGCGCAAGGAAAAGTTCGATTTCTCGACCTACCGCAAGGATGAACTCGGTTTCTACGTCAGGACTGACAATCCGATCACGGCGATCAAGGAGCCGAAGGATATTGCCGGCCTGAAGGTCATCACCGATGCCGGCACCAACCAGGAGAAGATCCTGCTGGAATGGGACCGGCAGAACGTTGCGGCCGGTCTGAAGCCGATCGAGGTGCAATATTATGACGACGATGCGGTCAAGGACTTGGCCGTTCAGTCCGGCCGGGCCGATGCCGTCTTCAGCGTCAACGCCACCCAAGCCTATGCGGCGGGCATCAACGGCAAGACCAAACTTGTTGGCACCGTCAGCGGCGGCTGGCCGATCACGGCCGAGATCGCCGTCACCACGCGCAAGGGCAGCGGCCTGGCGGCGCCCGTCACCAATGTCGTCAACGACCTGATTGCCAGCGGCGCCTACAAGAAGATCCTCGACGCCTGGAATCTCGGTCCCGAGGCGATCGACAAGGCCCAGACCAACCCGCCCGGCCTGCCGAAGAGCGGTTCGTAATGTTTATGGGACGGGCGGCCGTTCGAGCCGGCCCGTCCCTGCCTTTCACGCAAACGGAGACATATCGAACGTGGCGAATTTTCTTGATGTCCGCACCTTTTTCTTCGCGGCGCTGACGGCAGCCTTGGCTGGCCTCAATGCAACCCATGCGGCCGATGATTTCGACCTGAGCCCGCAGCAGCCGGGCAGGCTTCATGCAGCCAGGAACGATGAGGCGATCGCCGCGATCCCCAAGGATTTCAAGTTCGTCACGCCAGGTAAGTTCACCATCGCCGTCAGTCCCGGCGGCCCGCCGCTTGCCACTTACGCAACCGATGCCAAGACTGTAGTCGGCGCGGATCCCGATTACGCCTATGCCATCGCCGACAGCCTCGGCCTGACGCTGGAGATCGTGCCGGTCGCCTGGATCGACTGGCCGCTCGGCCTCACATCGGGCAAATATGATGCCGTCATCTCCAATGTCGGCGTGACCGAGCAGCGCAAGGAGAAGTTCGATTTCTCCACCTATCGCCAGGGCCTGCACGGTTTCTTCGTGAGATCCGATAGTCCCATCACCTCGATCAAGGAGCCGAAGGATGCGGCGGGCCTCAGGATCATCGTCGGCGCCGGCACCAACCAGGAGCGTATCCTAGTCAAGTGGAGCGAAGAGGATGTTGCTGCGGGCCTGAAGCCGATCGAGCTGCAATATTACGATGACGAGGCGGCAAGCCTTCTCGCCCTGCGTTCCGGTCGGGCCGATGTCATCGTCCAGCCGCACGCGCAGCTCGTCTTCATCGCGGCGCGCGACAAGAACATCAAGCGGGTGGGCACGCTGAGCGCCGGCTGGCCGGATCGTTCTGATGTCGCGATCACCACCCGCAAGGGAAGCGGGCTAGCCGATGCGCTGACCATCGCCACAAATGGCCTGATCCAGGACGGAACTTACAAGCGCATACTCGAACACTGGCATCTTTCCGAGGAAGCCTTGCCCGCATCCGAGACCAATCCGCCCGGCCTGCCGAAATATTGAATGGAAGGTGTGACATGAGCGGCCGCACCGTATCCATCAGCCATATCGGCTTCCTCACGCCAGGCAATTATCCCGATGATGATCCCTTGTCGGGATTGGAGCAGACGCTCCAGCAGCTGCATTATGGCGAGGAACTCGGCTTCGACAGCGCCTGGGTCCGCCAGCGGCACCTGGAGCCGGGGATCTCCTCCGCCAGCGCCTTTCTGGCGGCCGCCACCCAGCGCACCAGCCGGATCGAGCTCGGAACGGCGGTCATTCCGATCGGTTATGAAAGTCCGTATCGTTTGGCCGAAGACCTTGCGACGGTCGATGTTCTCTCGCGCGGACGGCTGAATATCGGCGTCAGCGCCGGCCGCCCGCTGCATGCCGAGCTGATCGGCCCGCTCGCCTTCGACGGCGACTGGACGCGTTATGATTTCTCGCATGATCGCGTGCTGCGCTTTGCCGACAATCTGCGCGGCGCCTATCTCGGCGACGACGAGACCTTCATAAAGACGCCTTTCGGCCGGCAGCGGCCGCGTCTGCAGCCCTATGCCAAGGGCCTGATCGACCGGATCTGGTATGGCGGCGGTTCGCAGCGCTCGGCCGGCTGGGCTGGCCGCAACGGCTTCAACCTGTTGACCGGCAATGTGATAACGGGGGAGGGGACCGACGATTTCTTCATTGGCCAATCCAGGCTGATTAAAACCTATCGGGACGAGGGAACGCAGCGCCGCGTCGCGCTCGGCCGCGTCATCGTGCCTTTCGACAGCGCCGATGCGTCAACCCGCCGGCGCTACCGCGATTATGCCGATGGCCGCCATCAGCGGACGCTTTCCCCGCGGGGTGAGCGGCGCACGCTGTTCGCCCGCGATATCGTCGGCACGTCGGAGGAAATATTGGAGCGGCTTTTCGCCGATCCGGTCCTGCCCGAGGTCAGCGAGTTGCGGCTGGAGCTCCCTTACGAGTTTGAGCACGAGGAATATCGCCAGATCCCCCACGACTTCGTGACAAAGATCGCTCCGGAACTCGGATGGAAAGCGCGGCCCGAAATTCGGGCCGCTTGAAGGGCTGTCGGCGGACGGCGCCCATTCGGCACCAAACAACCATTTTAAGAGGAACATTCGTCAGTGACCAAATCGGTGGAATATTTCTTTTCGATCGGCTCACCCTGGTCCTATATCGGCTTCGACGCCTTTACCGAGCTGGCCGCGAAGAACGACGTCGTCATCACGCCATATCTGACGACGGTGGTCGAAGAGAATGGCGGCATCTTCTCGCGCAACCGTCCCGAGATCCGCCGCGCTTACTGGACGCGGGATCTCAAACGCTGGGCGCGCTTGCGCGGCAAGGAGTTGCGCCTCGAACATCGCCCTGAGCTCGGCGATCCGACGCCGGCATCCCTCTTCGTGATTGCCGCCTATCTCGACGGGCAGGATTGGATTGGCGTCGCCCGTGCCCTGCAGCATGCCTTCTGGAGCGAGGCGAGGGATATCGGCAGACCCGATGTGCACGAGGCGATCGTCACAGCAGCCGGTTTCGACGGCGCAGCGCTTCTCAGGCGGCAGGCCGATGACGACGTCCAGAACAAGTGGTCGGCAGACCGCGTGCATGCGCGCGACCGCGGCGTTTTCGGTTTTCCCAGCTATGTCTATGACGGCGAACTCTATTGGGGACAGGACAACCTGCCTTTTCTCGAACGCCATCTCTGCGGCGACCGGCCTTAGGCTCGAACGAGCAATTGCAGACGAACGTTTTTTTCAACGGGACGGAGAAGGAGAGACGCGCATTTCTTTAATCTAGTAATTTTATAGACGATAGTTGAAGCAACCATAGAGAGGAAAAACCATGTCAGGTTTCAAACTCGTCGGCATCGCTGGCAGCTTCAACCGTCCATCGAAGACACTGGCGCTCGTCCGGCACATCGCCGAACGCGCCAGCACCCGCTACGGCTTTACGACCAAGACCTATGATCTCAACGATGTCGGTCCGTCGCTGGGCAGCGCCTTGTGGCGCAAGGATCTCGACGAGCGGGCAAGCCGCGTCGTCGACGAGATCGTAAGGGCCGACGCCCTGATCATTGGGTCGCCGACCTACAAGGGATCTTATCCCGGCCTCTTCAAACATCTCATCGACCTGATCGATCCGCAGGAACTTCGGGGCAAGCCGATCATCATCACGGCGACGGGCGGCGGTGACCGGCATGCGCTCATGGTCGAGCATCAGCTCCGGCCGCTGTTCGGCTTTTTCACGGCCCATACGCTGCCAACCGCCGTTTACGCGTCCGATCGCGATTTCGCGGATTACACGGTCTCCTCGGATCAGCTTTCGAGCCGTATCGGCGAAGTGATCGGCGAGCTGGCGGCCTTCTTTCCCCATGCAAGTCCGGCAATCGCGGCGGCCGAATAGGTCATGGTTCGGTCTCAGGAAGCAAGGATGGATGACGCGGACAGGCCGGGATCGGGCGATCAATTGTGGAGCGTCTTTGAATTCGCCCGCCGATACCGCCTCGCCAAACGCGAGGGAAATCGCCTGTTGATGCTCTACGGGCCAACGGCGTCGCTTCGCGATCTTCCGGCCAATGCGCAGCGTCATTCACTGATTTCCTAACCGGAGAATATTGATCCCCGACAGGGAGGTTCGCATGAAACTCGATTTCCATGTCTGGCTGAAATTCGCGGTCGACCGCCTCAAGGCGAAGCCGGTGGCTGCGCGGGGGCCTGCAGACGGGGCGCGCATTCGAGACAATGAGCGGGACCGGTCCGCCCGCGAATACGAAATCCATTATTGGGGCGCGATGCCCGGAACCTGGTATTGAGGAGGCGGCGTCATGGCAATTGTCGTTGAGACCGGCCTCGGCCGGCACGGTGCGAGAAGAGCAGCGGACAGTCTCATGTCGCGAGTCCGGCATGCGGCCGGGATCTGCACGATCGCAGGCTCCTTCACATTTCTGTTCGCCTTGGTGATCGGGCTGATCCGATGAGCGATGTCCTTATCCTTCCCGGGTTGTTCGGTTCGGGAGACGGTCACTGGCAACAGCACTGGCTGCAGGATCAGCCGGACAGCCGTTGCGTCACCCAGGACGATTGGGATCATCCGCGTCTCGACAGGTGGCTGCCGCGGTTGGAAAGCGCGCTTGAGGAGGCGGGCGAGTCCTATCTTGTCGCCCATAGTCTCGGATGCCTGCTTGCCGCCCGGCTCGCCGGCCGGAGCGCCGCACGCCGGGTGAAAGGCGCGCTGCTCGTTGCGCCATGCGATCTGCCGGCCACGGAGATCCTGCATCCGGGACAAATCTCCTTCGGCGAAATGCCGGTGGCGTCTCTGCCTTTTCCGAGCATCGTCGTCGGCAGCATGAACGATGCCTACATGACGGTCGACCGCCTGGCCCTGTTCGGCCGGCTATGGAACGCCGAGACCAGGAATATCGGTCTTGCCGGGCACATCAATATCGCCAGCGGCTTCGGACGCTGGCGCAACGGCTACCGGCTGCTGGATGCCTTGAAGATACGCACGGGCGCGCGAAAGCGCATCGCTTCCATGCCGCCGGCTTTTGCGATCTGAGTGGAAGCGCAATGTCCGATATCGTCGCCGATCTCCTGCGCCTGCGTGAAGATCCGAACGCCGATCCGAGAAGCAGGCGCCGCCAGACCATGGATTGTCTGGTGCAGGCGCTGCTTGCCATGGCCGATAGTGAATTCGGACCGGAAGACGCGCAAAGCCGCCAATCGATCCTTCATCTGACGACGATCATCCGTGACATGACGGAAAGGATTGCCGAAGCCGACGATGCGACGTTTTCAGCGATCGTCAGGGAGGCGGCAATGCTGATCCGCAGCCTGGAACGGCGACGGGCCGATGCGGCCAGGTTTACGGTGCATTGACCCCGCTCAGAGCATGATGGCGAAAGGTGTGAGCGGTTTTCGGCATCATGCTCTAACTCTTTAATTTGGAGCAGGATTCAGAGATTTTAGGCCAAACGGACCTAAAATCATCCTGTTCTAAAGCTTGCCCTTCCAGGGCACGAGGAAGGCCTCGAGAAAGCGGATGCCGGCCGAGAAGGTGAAGGCGCAGACCGCGATGATGGCGATGCCGACGAAGACGACGTCGGTCGCCAGGAACTGCGACGCCGACATGATCATGAAACCGATCCCGCGTGTCGACGCGATCAATTCGGCCGCAACCAGCGTGCTCCAGCCGACGCCGAGTGCGATGCGGATGCCGGTGAGGATCTCAGGCAGGGCCGACGGCAGGACGATGTCGAGGAAAAGCTGCAGCCGGCTTGCGCCCAGCGAGCGGGCGGCATTGACGCGCTCGATCGGCAGCGAACGAACGCCCGCCTGGGCCGACAGGCAGATCGGGGCGAACATCGCCAGCACCAGCAGCGTGATCTTCGACGTCTCGCCGATGCCGAGCCAGATGATCATCAGCGGCAGGTAGGAGAGGGGCGGAAGCGGCCAGTAGAATTCGATCGGCGCGTCGAGCACGCCTTTCGCCCAGCGATTGAGGCCCATCAGCAATCCGAGCGGAATGCCGGCGGAGATGGCAATCAGGGCTGCGACGACGATGCGGAACAGGCTTGCAGAGACGTGCTCGGCAAGTGAGGCGCCGGCATAGCCGTCGCGATAGATGACGCCGATCTGCGTCAGCACCTCATCGGGACGCGGCAGGAACAGGTGCGGGACGACGCCAAGCGCTGAAACGAGCCACCACAGCAGCAAGATGGCCAAGGCGGTGGCGATGCTGATGGCTGCCGTCGATTTTTCACCGGCGCCGAAGCCGGCCATTTTGACCAGCTTGACCTGGCGGTGCTCGGCGTGAGCCGCAATCGGCGGAGCCTGTGTTATATCGCTCATGCTACACTCCTCAAGTCTTCGCTGCTGTGGAGAATGGCGCGGATCTCTTCGCGCAGCTCGGCAAATTGCGGCGAGCCCTTGATCGAGCGGGCATCGCCGGTTTCGGCAAAGCGGCGGACGAAATCGAGATCGAAGCGCGCAACGACCCGCCCCGGCCGAGGCGACATGACGAGAACCTGCGTGCCCAGGAACAGGGCCTCTTCGATCGAGTGGGTGATGAAAAAGACCTTCTTTGCCGTTTTATTCCAGACGGAAACCAGCAGTTCCTGCATCTGCTCGCGTGTCAGGCTGTCGAGCGCGCCGAACGGCTCGTCCATGAGCAGGATATCCGGATTTGCCGCGAGAGCACGTGCAATGCCGACACGCTGGCGCATGCCACCCGATAATTCATAGGGAAAAGCGCCGGCGAATTCGTCGAGGCCGACGAGCCGGAGCAATTCCAGGGCGCGGGCCTGCCGCTCCTTTCGGTTTATCCCGGCGAAGTTCAGGCCGAGTGCCACATTGTCGGCCACCGATTTCCAGGGTAGCAGCGAGTCTTTCTGAAAAACGACGCCGCGATCAGCGCCCGGCCGTTCGACGGCGCGCCCATCGAGCACAATCCGACCTTCCGAAAGCGGAAGGAAACCGGCGATAGCATTGAGAAGGGTTGATTTGCCGCAGCCCGAGGCTCCAAGCGCGACTACGAAGCCCCGGTCGGGAATATCGAATGAAACGCGATCGAGCGCGTGGACGGTTCGTCCGTCGCGGGCTGCAAAGAAAACGCTGGCGTGATCGACTTTAAGCATGTGCCGCTCGCAGGTTCGACGCCGACGCGATGATCGCGCCGGCGCCAGGGAGGATCAATTGCTGACGCCGATGAACGCGTCCGCGGTTACGAAGGCGCCGTAGTTCGCCAGCACGTCAGACACCTTGCCCTGCTCTTTCAGGAAGGACGCCGTATCCTTGAGGATCTTGGCAGCCCCTGCCGTTTCGCCGCCGCCGAGCCAGGCATCCGATGCCTGAACTTCAGGCGTCAGCAGCGTCAGGTTCGTCAAGGCCGAGGCCTGCTGCTCGGGGGTCCCGCCAAGGAGTTTGGCGAGCGCTTTGATGTTGTCGCTGTCGGGACGCCAGGCAGATTTGTCCGAGGCGAAGGAGGCGTAGTATTTGTTGATGACCGAAGCGAAATCCTTCAGGAATCCCGGGTTGTCGGCGGCGAACTTCGAAGTCGCGACCCAGGCCGAAAACGTCGGCGCACCCTTGTCAGCCACATCCTTGGAGGTGACGAGGACCTTCCCGTTTTTCTTCAGTTCGGTGAGCGCCGGATCCCAGACGAAACCGCCGTCGATGTCGCCGCGGTTATAGCTCGCGACGATCTCTGATTGCGGGATGGCGAAGACCTGGACGTCCTTCTCGGTCAGGCCGAGCGATTTGATCAGCGCAAGCAGCTGATAATGGTCCGTCGACACGGGCGCGGCGGCAAGCTTCTTGCCTTTCAGATCGTTCAGGCTTTCGATGCCGGAGCCGTTGCGGACGACGAGCGCCTCATCGATGCCCGAGATGGATGCGAGATAGAAGGCCTTAACCTCCAGCCCGCGGGAGACTGCAGCCGCAAACGGGCTGGATCCGACATAGCCGACCTGAACATCGCCCGAGGCAATGGCCGCGAAGATTTCAGCGCCCGAATTAAACCTGCGGAAGTCGATATCATATCCCGTCGCCTTGGCGAATTCGCCATTGGCGATCGCCACAGATGACGGCAAGGCATCGGTCTGGTAGGCGACAACAACCTTCTTGTCTGCCGCTTGCGCAACGATCGCAGTCGCAAGTGTGCCGACGCTCACAGCGATTGCGGTAACCAAATTCCTGAAATTCATCTTAAGCCCCTTTGTTCAGGGCCGACGGCCCTTGATCTCACTTGCGAAGGGTAGTCCGTGAAAGCGGCCTAGCGGGAGCAATAACAAACTATATTTATAGACTATTGGGACAATTGTTTTCGTGAATGTGCTACTTGCCGATCCCAAGGACGGGCAAACCAAGGGAGGCTGCGCATTTAGGAGTGGGGTGAGCGAGTGCATGGTCTACGTCGGCTTTTCAGCCATATCTGTGCGCCGTAATCTAATCAAGATGGGCGACATGCTGCCAAACTCCGCCCGCAAGAGCTTGGCGCTCGTCCGTTCGATCAGTTAGGCGTTCGTCACGCAGCAGCGGAAGGAGTTGGTTGCCTTGGCGCTCGATCTCGGACAGGTGTGGTGTGTCGGAGAGCACGAAGTGGGTGATGCCGAGATCCCGATAGTTGCGCAGCGAACGCGCAACGTCTGCCGCCGATCCGACCAGCCAGGTGGTGCCGGCGTCACCACCGCCGAACTTGCCGGGCGCGGTATAGAGGTTGTCATCGAGAACATCAAGTGTCAGTGCGAGTTCGTTTCTGAAAGTAGGCGTGATGGTGATGATACCCGCGCTATTGGCGTCGTTAGCAAGTAATGAGAGTTTGTTTTCGGCCTCGCCAATCACCGAGACGGCTCAGTCGTCCGGTCCGTGTATGGTAAGTGACGGGAAACGCTGTACGACATGAATGACATTCAGGTTCCCATCAGTGTCGAGCAGCGCCTGAGCCGTGCGCACCAAATGCTCTGCTCTTTCACATGATCCTGAGCCCACTGCGCGGACAATCGTCTTGTACAAGTTTCACCTCAGAAGCGATCTTTGCCGCTTCTGCCCACGAATTCGGTTCGAAATCCCCGGGAGCGTGCTTGTTTGAGAAAGTCATTCGCAGATAAGCCAAAATCGGCCCAAACCTCTCGTTCTGCAATCGGCGAGGCGACGATGGCGGCATATGACGCAAGCTGCTGAGGCCAGCCGTGGTCGACGACATGGGGCATTACTACAACAGGGTCGCTGGTCCTGATCCCATCAACTGCAACGCAGTATCTTTGAAGGCACACAGCGCTCCAGTCGACTGAGATCAGGAAGCGGAATTCTGAGTCGGGCTGCGCGGCCGACCTCCCTTCACGTGGCCTGGTTCAAGGCTCCCCTCTATTGATGCGCCACTGGGACACGATGCGCCAGCGCCATTTGTACACAGCCGCCCCGCTCGTATTGTTGGCCAGTCGCAGCACGGTGATAGCCGCGGAAAGAGGCTGTAGGGAAAACTCTCCAGCACATAGAAAGCTATGTGCTTCTCGTCCGAATTCGACTGCCCCATCCTCAGCTCCTCCGCGAGTTTCGATCTCATTTTAAGTCGATCACATATTCGGATAGACCGGTCCTTCTCGGCCCCGCGGCGGCACCCAGTTGATGTTCTGGTTGGGGTCCTTGATGTCGCAGGTCTTGCAGTGCACGCAGTTCTGGGCGTCGGTGACGAAGACGTCCTCGCCATCCTTCTCAACCCATTCACATACCCGGCCGGACAATAACGAGTCGACGGGCCAGCATAGATGTCATGTTCGGAGCGCTTCTGCCGGCCCATGTCCCTGACCTGCAGATCTACCGGCTGATCTTCCTCATGGTTGATGTTCGGGAGAAACACCGAGGATAGCCTGTCGAAGGTCAGGATGCCGTCCGGCTTCGGATATCCCAACAGGCGGATTGTCAAGCTGGCGCACCTTTTGGGAGTTAGCAGAAACGGATGATCATATTTTGAGCAACCCTTATTAATCAGCGAATGACCTGCGCTTTTTTGAGCATTCGAGATGTTCGCACCGTGCCCTTCCGTGCGATTTCAAACTGGCATGAAAGCTGCTTGTCAGCTTTGTATGCAAGATGGAAATACACAACAGCCGACGCAGATCAACATCGAAGCGTCCATCGTCTCCGGCATTTTGTCGGCGCGTATTCGTCCCGGCACACGGCTTGGCGAAAGCCAACTAGCCACATTGTTCGATGTGTCTCGCACCCGCATCCGCGAGGCGATGATGCGCCTCGAAACGCGAGGCATCGTTACGGTCAGCCCACGTCGCGGCTGGTTCGTGGTGGAGCCTTCGGCAGAAGAATCGGTGAAGGTCTACGAGGCCCGGCGTATCATCGAGTTCGGGCTGCTGCGCAATCTCTCCTCGGTCAGCGAGCAGGATCTGGAGATACTCGCCACTCATCTACAGGAGGAGAAACTTGCGATCGCGAAGGGCGACCGCCAGCGCCTGACCTGTCTGATGGGGGATTTCCACATCCGCATCGCCGAGATCGCGGGAAACGAAATCATCGTCGAAACGCTGCGCGACCTGACGGCGAGAACGATCCTCATCTCGATGCTCTACCAGTCCGACTTTCATGCGCAGGAATCTCATGACGGACATTGCCGCATTTTCGAGGCGCTGCAGGAGGGAGACTTCAACGCCGCCGCCGAACTTGCGATCCGCCACCTCGATCAAGTCGAAACGGGCCTCGATCTCACCCATAGGCCGGACCCGCTTTCGGACCTGCGAAATTCGCTTTCACTGCCTCCCTTATCCTCTGAACCCAAGGAGTAAATCAGCATGTTTTCCAGACGCTCTTTCCTTGCCATTGTCGCCGTCTCGGCGACGCTTGGCTTCGCCCCTGCCGCCTTTGCCGATGCCTTGGGCGACATTACCGGTCGCGGCACTATCCGCATCGCCGTCCCGCAGGATTTTCCGCCGTTCGGCAGCGTCGGCACCGATATGGCGCCGCAGGGTTATGACATCGATGTCGCCAACCTTATCGGCAGCAAGCTCGGCGTGAAGGTAGAGCTGGTGCCCGTGACCAGCGCCAATCGCGTTCCCTATCTCCAGACGAACAAGGTCGATCTCGTCATCTCGAGCCTTGGCAAAAACCCGGATCGCGAGAAGGTCATCGATTTCTCCGCCGCCTATGCGCCTTTCTTCAATGGCGTTTTCGCACCGAACTCCGTGGCTGTCACGAAAGCAGAGGAACTGTCCGGCAAGACGGTCGGCGTAACGCGCGGTGCGGTCGAGGATCTGGAACTGACCAAGATCGCGCCGGCCGACGCGACCATCAAGCGCTACGAGGACAATAACGGCACGATTTCCGCCTTCCTTTCCGGCCAGGTCGACGTCGTGGCAACGGGCAACGTCGTCGCGGCCGCCATTCTGGCCAAGAACCCGCCGAAGCGGCCGGAACTCAAGTTCCTTATCAAGAACTCGCCCTGCTATATCGGGCTCAACAAGGAACAGCCGGCGCTTCTCGAAAAGCTGAACGGCATTCTGGCGACCGCCAAGACGGATGGCTCACTCAATGCCATAGCTGAGAAATGGCTGAAAACCGACCTGCCGAAGGACCTCTGAGAGATCTTCCGAAACCGCGCACCGGCTTAATGGACGGGTCGGTGCGCCGCTTTCGCCATCGAAAGGAAGCAATCGGGTGAATTACAAATTCGATTTCGGATGGCTGCTCGACTATTCCCCGCAGATCGTCAAGGGTGTTCTCGTCACCCTCGAGCTGATCGCCATAGGCGGAATTTTCGGCATTGCCTTTGGCATATTCTGCGCCTGGGCCCGCGCCCTTGGGCCGAAGTGGTTGCGGCCGCCGGTTGCCGCCTATGTGGAGCTCATCCGCAATACGCCTTTCCTTATCCAGCTCTTTTTCATCTTTTTCGGCCTGCCGTCATTGGGGCTGCAATTGTCGGAACTGACGGCAGCCAACATCGCCATGGTGGTCAATCTCGGCGCCTATAGCTGCGAGATCATCCGCGCCGGCATTCAGGCGACGCCGAAGGGGCAATTCGAGGCGGGCGCCAGCCTGGCGATGACCCGTTTCGAAACCTTCCAGCACGTGGTGCTGGTGCCGTCCCTGCAGCGCATCTGGCCGGCGCTTTCGTCCCAGGTCGTAATCGTCATGCTCGGATCTTCTGTCGTCTCGCAGATCGCTGCGGAGGATCTGACATTTGCCGCCAATTTCATCCAGTCGCGCACGTTCCGCGCCTTCGAAGCCTACATGGTCTCAACCATCATCTATCTCCTGCTCGCAATCCTTCTCCGGCAGGCGCTCGCAATGGTCGGCGGCTTCATCTTTTCGCGCAGGAGCATGAGATGATCGAATTTACCACCTGGGACATTTTGAGAAATCTCCTGCTTGCCGCCCGTTGGACGGTGCTGCTTTCGCTCGTCTCCTTTATCGGCGGAGGCATCGTCGGGCTCCTGCTGCTGTTCGCGCGCATTTCCCGAAAAAAATCGCTCCGGACATTTTCGAGATATTACGTCGAGCTGTTTCAGGGCACGCCGCTGCTGATGCAGCTCTTCATTGCCTTCTTCGGGCTTGGCCTGTTCGGCATCGATGTCCCGGCCTGGCTGGCGGCGGGCCTGACGCTGGTATTATGGACGGCAGCGTTCCTGACTGAGATCTGGCGCGGCTGTGTCGAATCCGTTGCGAAAGGCCAGTGGGAGGCCTCCGCAAGCCTGGCCATGGGCCGCTTTCAGCAGATGCGTTACGTCATCCTGCCGCAGGCCATGCGTGTCGCCGTGCCGCCGACGGTCGGCTTCATCGTGCAGGTGATCAAGGGCACCGCGGTCACCTCCATCATCGGTTTCGTGGAACTGTCAAAGGCCGGCACCGTGGTCACCAACGCCACATTCCAACCCTTCGTGGTCTACGGCCTAGTAGCCCTTATCTATTTCGCCCTGTGCTGGCCCTTATCGAAGAGCAGCCAGATTCTCGAAAGGAAGCTTAATGTCGCTCATCGAAATCACTGAAGTCCGCAAGAACTACGGTGCGAACGAGGTTCTGAAAGGTATCAACCTCGATGTCGAACCCGGTGAAGTCATTGCGATCATCGGCAAGAGCGGTTCCGGAAAATCGACGCTGCTTCGCTGCATCAACGGGCTGGAGACGATCTCGGCCGGTTCGATCGCCGTCGCCGGGTCGCAACTGCTGGACGACGACCTTCATCTCAAGGCCCTGCGGCTGAAAGTCGGGATGATCTTCCAGCAGTTCAATCTCTTTCCGCATCAGACCGTGGGCGGCAATGTCATGCTGTCGCAGATGGTGGTGAAAAAGACGCCGAAGCCCGAGGCGGAAACCATCGCCCGCAAGATGCTCGAGCGTGTCGGGCTGGCGCACAAGTTCGACGCCTATCCGGACGAGCTTTCGGGCGGTCAGCAGCAGCGTGTGGCGATCGCACGCGCACTTGCCATGCAGCCGATCGCGCTGCTGTGCGATGAGATCACGTCCGCGCTCGATCCGGAACTCGTGGCGGAAGTGCTTTCGGTCGTACGCGAACTGGCATCGGAAGGCATGACGCTGCTGATGGTGACGCACGAGATGAAATTCGCACGCGACGTCTGTTCGCGCGTCGTTTTCATGCATCAAGGCAAGGTGCATGAGATCGGCCCTCCGGGAGAGGTCTTCGCCAATCCGCGAACTCCGGAGCTGAAGCAGTTCCTTGGATGGAATTGAGGACCCGGCTGCTTTTTGGGCAGCCGGGGTAAGCGCCTGCAGCAATTGGCCGAAGGAGCCTCGCCGGCCTCTGTGGAAGCGCGCGTTCGGACAAAGAAAAGGCGGCCCGAGGCCACTTTCGCCCGCTCTGTCCTTGGCAATGTCAGAGTCCATCCCCCTGGAAAGACCGGCTTCGCCCGAAAGGGGTGCCCTTCGGGGTGGCAACGGGAAATTTGGAGACAGACAATGAGCACATACGCTGAGACCGCACGTTTCGACACGGGCCGCGCTGACCGCCGGGCCTGAAAGAGCGGCAGCTGCAATTATCACGCGTTCAAATACTTAACCTGGCGCGTTCCGCCGCAACTCCAATCATACGCCAACTCACCGCTCAACTGCACGACACGAGGCCAGGTTCAAATCTAAGCATTGGGCTCTATGGTAATCACGGAGATCTGCGTTCCCAGAAGAGAGCGCCGCTGAATTCGAGAACGCGTTCACCCTGCTGGTTGATTGCGGCGTTCTCAAAGAAGACGAGGCCCAGGCTCGGGCGCGAGCGCACCACCCGTTTGTTCGAAATGCTGGTGGTGTAGGTTAGGAGGTCGCCGGTATAAACCGGTTCGGCAATAACCTTTTGCAATATCTATCATTTTGAAGCTTAGCTGAAGGCAGCCATCTTATTCATGGCGCCGAATCTCACATTGGTGCTGACCTCGGCACCTTTCAGTCTTCTGAAACCTAGCTCCTCGCCTCAGGCATCGCAAAGGCGCGTTGCAATTCCATCTGGACCGCATGCATGAAGCGACTGGCTTGCCACGAGATTTCCTCCGGTACTATACCCTGCCGCTCGAGTGCAGCGGCAAAGGCAGCCATCTCGGAGCGCCAGAAGCCGTTAGCTTCCTCACCATGAAGGCGCTGTAGGGCTTCTGCGCATCGTTTGACTTCAGCAGTGCGCCGATCGGCAGGGAACTGTACAACCGCCACGTCGTCTTCGTCCTAATAACTCGAATCACCTGAGGATGGCCCAGCATCGCTGGCAGACCTTCACAAATGGTGAACCAGCTGCGGAGCAGTCGACATGACCATTCCAGGGTGCAAGGTCCAGTCTCGCCTAGCGCGGAACCACTCTTCGAGAAGGGCGCCGAAACGGCGTAGCTCACCAGACGGTCGGACGGATAGACGACTTGGATGTCGAGGCTCTCCCTCGTGCCTGCCGCTCGCCTGCGCCTGAAACCTTTAGAGGCGCTCGATTTCGCTCGCCCTCACCAAGATCTCTTCCTGCTCGAAGCTGGATTCCAGCTGGTGCCTGTACGCCGCCCACCAGCTCCGATCAAGGTAGTCCGCCATCACCTCGACTACGACGATCCTGTCCCGGTCGACCTCGCCACCGTCTTTCCAGAGTCCGTCGGCAGGGGCGTCGACATGCATCGTGACTCCGCCGAAAGCCTCTGTCAGTTCGTCCCGGATGCGTTCCAGTGTGGAACTGCCGTCGCCGGGCACGGGCAGAAGGATCTCAACCAGATAGCTCATCAGGAAACGCCTCGCAGAAAATCACGCAGTGCCGTGTTTGGGGCGTTCTAGCTGCCTTTCCAGGTCTTCCTTCTCCTTTTTGTGGTCCGTGCCGAGCTTCTCGCGAACGCGCGCGATTTCCTCGTCGGACGCCTCAATCGAAGCGCCGGAATCGTCGGGAATTCCGGCACCCGTCTGCGCGATAGTTTCATTCTTTGGGCGGTCGTTCGCCCCATTCGTAATTTTCATCATGGGTGGTTCTCCTTCTCTTGAAGGAACTACCAGCGGACCAGGCGGTTCCGTCCCCGTCCTACCATCTTCCTCTCCGTCCTGATCCCGAGGGCGAGCCCCTCCCAAGCAAGGCGAGGCTCCTGCGATAGACGACGGTTGCACGCCTTTGTGGCCGACGAACTCCGACAATCCCACGCATTTGTACTAACAATTCGGACCGATCTGCTGCCTGCGTGCCTTTAGCCTTGTAGAGGCTGCAGTTCGTATCATCGGCCGACTTTGCCGGTCCCAGAGATGATCCAAGGTCCTCGACGTCGAAAACCCAATGCTGCGAGCCGGCTTGTCTTTCGAGCGAATTCCGCCACTATCCCGGCGAAACGCCTGGAGCTCGACGAAGTCGGCTCCCGGTTCACTATTTGAACTTGTCCATATTGCCTTTCGTGACGAGAGCGGCGCCTGAGTCGATCAGCGACTCGACCTTCTGGCCTTGGATCGACTTGACCAGCGCGTCGACGCCAAGATTCGCCATTTTGGCGGGGAACTGCGCCACCGTGGCATCCTCGATGTCTGCCTTCAGCGCTTCTTCCTCCCCGCAGCAGAAATCGAATCCTACCAGCACTATTTTGCCCGGCGCTATGCCGGCGTTCTTGATCGCGCGCGAGGCGCCGGCCGCCGGCGGCCCGCAAGCGGCGTAAATCGCCTTCAGGTCCGGGTTCTTGGTGAGCAAGTCTTCGGCGACGCTTATTCCAAGCTCTTCGGTGCAATTGGTGGCGCCACGTCCGACGATCTTGACGTCCATACCTTGCAGTCCTTCAAGCATGCCTTTAACGCGATCGTCCAACGCGGGAACGCCCGGTACGCCTTCGAGAATGCCAAGCGTGTCGCCGTCCTTGAGCACGGTTTTCAGATACCCGCCTGCGAGCTTACCGGCGGCATAATTATCGGTCGTAGCCAACGCTGTTTTGTTTTTCCAGTCCGGAATGTTGTTGTCCATCAGCACAACCTTGACGCCTGCCGCGACAGCCTTGTCGAGCGCGCTAGCCACTGTTGGATCGACCGGAGTGATGGCAATGCCCTGTACCCCGTTGGTCACCATGGATTCGATGAGCGAAATCTGCCCTTCGATATCGGTCGCTGACGTGCCCTGGCCGAAGGTGATTTCCACACCCGGATGTGCAGCGGCATAGGCCTTGGCCGCATTTTCCATCGTGGCAAAGAACGGCACCGGAAATTTGGTGATGAAGCCTAGCTTAACCTTCTCCTGGGCCGCGCCGGGCTCACCCGCGACCGCAAGAAGGGCAAGTGCGCCCAGAACTATTTTCAGTTTCATTTCCCTTCTCCCACTTTGGTCGCCTCTAGCAGAGGCGACGCGTTACTCCGCCCCTCCAGGCGGCGGTCCCTAATTCTCCGCCCCGACGATCATCGAAACGAGTTCATGCTTGTTGGCCTCTGTCGGTTTGAGCTCCCCGACTTTACGGCCTTGACGTAGCACGACGGCGCGATCGGCGAGTTCGATGACGTGTTCCATATTGTGGGTGATCAAAATGACCGCATTGCCTTCGGCCCGAAGCTGGGCAATCAGGTCCAGCACCTTGCGCGATTCCCTGAGCCCCAGCGCCGCAGTCGGTTCGTCAAGAATGACGAGTTTTCGGGCAAAGACGGTCGCTCGGGCAACCGCAATGGCTTGGCGCTGACCGCCCGACATCAGCGCCACTGGGGCATCTAATTTCGAAAGCTTCACCTTCAGCCGATTGATCACTGTCGCCGCTTCCTGGTTCATGGCGCGATTGCTGAGAAATCTCAGTGGCTTTGGCAGCCAGGTCGGAAAATCAAGCTCGCGGCCACAGTAGAAATTCTGTGCGGGCGTCAAATTGTCGAATAGAGCCAAATCTTGGTAAACTGTCTCAATCCCGGCACGTCGCGCAGCTGCAGGCGAATGAACTGGCGCTCTTTCTCCATCGAGAAGGATATCGCCTTCGTCGAGCGCATGGATCCCACTGATGCATTTAATTAAGGTCGACTTGCCGGCTCCGTTGTCTCCGAGCAGGGCGAGAACCTCGCCACGATAGGCGTCCAGACTGATACCCTTGAGGGCATGAATTGCCCCGAAGCGCTTCTGAGCGTGGCGGACGGAGAGTGCTGGTTTGCTTGACATGGTCATTGCATCCTCCCTGCCTGCATGACGCGAGCCCGCGCCTCGAGATGGTTGCGCAGCACGTCCGCCTCAACGGCAATGACGATCACGGCACCGATGACGACCATCTGCCAGAATACGTTGATTCCAAGGAGGTTAAGCGCGTTGCGGATGATGCCAATCAGCACAGCGCCGATCAGTGCGTGTCCGAGGTGCCCCCGACCCCCGAGGAAGCTCGCACCGCCGATGATCACGGCCGCGATCGTGTCGAGTTCAAGCAGGTTGCCATAGGTGGGCGAGGCGGCAGCGGTCCGTCCCGAGAGCACGATTGCCCCGATGCCAGCGCAAAGCCCAGAGATAATGTATGTGGCGACAAGCACTTTCTTGATCGGGATGCCCATGTTCTTGGCGGCCTCTGGCGCTCCGCCGACCGCATAAATCCAGCGGCCCGCCACCATTGCCTTAGCCAGCACGAGCAGAAGCAATGCCAAGCCGAGCACGACGTAGAAGGAATTTGGCAGACCAAAGGTCCAGTTACTGCCGAGTGCGTTGATCGCCTCGGGCATACCGCGCATGGTCGTGTGACCTGGGGCGAGTTCCAGGGCCAGCCCGCGGCAGATGCTCAGCGTCGCTAGCGTGATGATAAAAGGATGCGGCAGACGGCCGTAGACAAAGACGAAGCCGTTGATCGCGCCGACGAGGCCTCCGGTGCCGAGCATCGCGAGAATGACGAGCGGTGCCGAGTGGACATGCGCGAAGGTTAGCCCGCCGATGACTGTTGCCAACGCGAGATTGGAGCCGACCGACAAATCGACGCCGCGCGTCAGGATCACAAGCTGTTGGCCCATCGCGACGATCGCTATGACCGCCGTCTGGGACAGGATGTTGCCGAGGTTGACAGGCATGAAGAAATTCGGCGTGACCAGGCCGATAGCTACCACGAGAAAAACCAAGATGAGCAACGGGCCAACGCTGAGGAGCGACAGGGCCACTCCCAATCCATATGCGCGCCGCTCCGGCGCTTCTCGCACCATACTCGACGCTTCATCACCGTTCTGCCGACCGATCGCCAATTTAGCCTCCGGTTTTATATGTATAAGAAACACACCACTTGAAATCTTATACAAGTTGTTTCTTATGTTATAAAATACACGATCGAATTCAGCGGGATGAAGACGGATACGATTTACAAGAAGGCCTTCAACCACGCTCTCGATTTGCTTGAGCAGGTCGAGACGGGTGTGGAATTGCCTACTGAGAACCAGCTCGCCGTGCAGTTGGAGATAAGCCGCACGACCGTGCGAAAGGTGCTTAGGGCCTTCATCGCGCGCGGACTTATTTCGGCAGGTCTGCCCAAAATCAAACTGCACTCGACGGCGGCCGCCTGGGAACGCTATCCCGACGCGGAAACGGTCCAGATATCGGCGCAGGTCGAAAAGAGCTTTATGGAATGGATTCTTAGGGACGATCCGCGTCCCGGGACACTCATCAACGAGCTGGAACTCGCGCGCAAATTCGGCATCGCCACCACCATCATTCGGGAATTTCTGAACCGATTCCAGAGGTTCGGACTAATTGAGAAGCGAAACAATGCAGGCTGGATATTTCGGGGTTTCACGAAGGACTTCGCGCTCGAACTGTTCGAAGTCCGCGAGATGTACGAGCTCCGTTCAGCCAAATTTTTTGCGGAGCTTCAGGACTCCTCGCCTATTTGGGGAGACCTCGGAGCTCTCCGGATTGCCCATGTCGAACTGCTCGCCGATATTGACCGGCGATTTCACGATTTCTCCGAGCTCGACAGCCGTTTCCATCGGCTTGTGAGTTCAGCTTCCCCGAACCGGTTCGTCGACAGTTTCTCTGACGTCATTTCCCTTGTGTTTCACTACCACTACCAGTGGCGGAAACATGACGAGCGGCAGCGGAATGAGATCGCCATCCACGAGCATCTCGCCTATATCGACGCGCTAATCAGCCGCGACATCAATGCGATCGAAGCGGCATGCCGGGCACATCTCCGGTCCGCGCGCGCAACCTTGCTTCGATCTACGCAGGATTGAGGATGGCGTACCGCTGGTTTCTGGCCACACCACCCGAAGGAAGTTGAAGTACATCGACGATATCGTCAGATGTTCCATCCGCAGGGACACCGATGGCACCCGGTGAAACTGTAGCGCTCGCAGTAGGCTATCGGACATTCGGCCGCCGAGCTGCTCGCCTTTTTCCCCCAGCGCGTTTGGCCTTTGACTAGTACAGCAGTCATCATAGGGTGCGATCCGATCAACACGCAAACGAATTCCCATCGTATCATTGCCTAATTTTCTTTGAAAAGATTCCCGCAACCCACTACTCCATCCACCTCCTTCGCGAGGCTTCTTGATGAAATCGCGTGCAGGCCTGAGCTAAGAGACCGCCGCCGCTCGTGAGAGCATCAAAGATTGCACGATGTTCCGATAAAGCCACGGCCAAATTTGCGGTGTTCCGAAATGGCCCTGCAATTTCGCTGACATCGGACTGTGACGTTCGTCACTGGTGATCCGCTCCCAAACGTTGGACCACCGGAAACTAGAGTTTTCCGGCTTGTTTCAGGAAGGCGGGCTGGTTGCGCATACATGCCACTGAACTTTCATTCAGCGGCGATTAGACCGTATGTTTCGCGGTGAAGGTGGCCCGCCCCCGCGGTAAGCTAAATCGGGGGTTGCTCTGGATAGGCCGGAGCCTTGCCCCATGCTTAGCGAGGGCGAACCATGAAAGAAGATAGCGTAATTTTCATCGGCCTGGATACGTCGAAGCTGAAGATTTCTGTGGCCATGGCCGACGGAAGTCGGAACGGCGAGGTACGGTTTTTCGGCGACATTTCCTCGGAGCCGGCATCAGTGGCATCGATGGTCAGCAAGCTTTCCAAGCGCGGAGCTAAGCTTCACTTTTGCTATGAGGCCGGTCCCACGGGTTACGGTCTTTACCGCCAGATTGTCGAACTGGGGCATGATTGCGTGGTCGTGGCGCCGTCACTGGTACCCAAGCGTGCGGGCGATCGGGTGAAGACAAACCGCCGGGATGCCATGAGTCTGGCGCGCCTGCACCGGGCGGGCGAACTGACCGCGGTCTGGGTCCCAGATGAAGGCCATGAGGCGATCCGCGATCTGGTACGGGCGCGCGAGGCGGCCAGCGACGCGCTGAAACAGGCCCGTCAGCAACTTCAGTCCTTCTTGTTGCGTCATGGCCGGATCTATGCCGGCCGCGAACCATGGACGCGTGCCCATCGAAGATGGCTAACGTGCCAGGCCTTCGATCATCCCGCCCACCACATCCTGCTGGCGGAATATTGCCAGGCAGTCGCGGATGCCAGCGTGCGCCTGGATCGGCTGACCAAGCTGGTCGTCGAGACCGCGGCATCCTGGTCAATGGCCCCGGTTGTGGCTGCCTACCAGGCGATGCGCGGCGTCGCGTTCATGACGGCGGTCACCTTTGTCGTCGAAATAGGCGATGTCAGGCGCTTTGATAATCCTCGCCAGCTGATGGCATATCTCGGTCTCGTGCCGTCGGAAAGCTCAACCGGAGAACGGGTCAAGCGTGGCGGGATCACCAAGGCGGGCAACACAAGAGCTCGAAGGGTACTCATTGAAGGCGCTTGGACATATCGCTTTCCGGCTCGCATGAGCCCGAAGATCCAGGCGCGGCTCGAGAGCCTTCCAAGGGCCGTTCGTGAGATAGCCTGGAAAGGCCAGGTGAGGCTTTGCGCGCGCTATCGAAAACTAATAGCAGCAGGCAAGCCGAAGGTGGTCGCGGTCACCGCCATTGCGCGAGAAATGGCAGCGTTCCTATGGGCGATCGGGCAGGAGGTCGCTCCCACAGCAAAAGGCTAAAGGCGAATGCTCAGCTCGAACAAAAACGCTTAACACCGTGCGAACATACGGTCTACGACGACATCGTCGATCATTGCTGCGATGCCTGGAGAAAGCTCGAAAGCCAGCCTTGGCGCATCATGTCTATCGGACGCAGAGAATGGGCCAATGAGTTCTAATCAGTGAGGGCCCGTATGAGGCTGGCGCCCAGCGCGGCTGAAGGCTTCATGGAATAGCCCTAGCAGTTCCGCGATAACGCCTTTGCGAGGATGAGAAACTTCGGTTCCAGGGACTCGGCACGGCGCTCGACGTCAATGTCGCTCTCCGTATCGGGCATTTCGCTCGGGATCGTGAACGACCAAGCGGACGCGCGATTTCGACGACGACGGAAGAGGGCGGCAAGACGATCCAGAATGCCGTGGGCTCCTTCGCCTTCCCTGGCCGCAGGCGAAGATGCATCGTAGTCATCCGGGTTAGCGGAATTACCCCAACGTTCCTCGTAGAGATCCTTGAAGAGATAGTTGGTCAGCATTGATTTATCCTTGCTTTGAATCGATTCAATATTGATCCGCGCTCTTTCCTTGAATCGGTTCAATCCTATGCTTTCAAAATTCTGATGTCAAGCAGAATTGAACCGATACAATTTCATGCTAGGATGTATCGGAAGCAAAAGGAGGATTTGTTGGCCAAGGGCACGATCAGGCTTGCGGATGTCGCCAAGGCGGCGGGAGTATCCCAGGGGACCGCCTCCAATGTGTTCAACCGGCCTGAAGTGGTGCGCGAGGAAGTGCGTGAGCATGTCCTCGAGACGGCAAAGCGGCTTGGCTATGCCGGACCGAGCCTGACGGGGCGGCTGCTGCGGGCCGGAAAGGTCAACGCCATCGGCGTCGCCGCCCTGGAGCCGCTTGCCTATTTTTTCGACGATCCGTGGGCCAGGGCTCTCTTGGCGGCCGTTTCCCAAGTCTGCGATGCCAGCGGCACCGGGCTCGCACTGGTCTCGGCCAAAGACCGGCACAAGCTCGACTGGAACATCAAGAGCGCGTTGGTGGACGGCTTCATTCTGCTGTGCGTGGAAGGCGGCGAAAAGCTCGTGCAATTGACGCGCGAGCGGCAATTGCCCTTCATTGCGCTGGCCTTGAATGACGACGACCCGGCGATCTCTTCCATCAGCGTCGACAATTTGGAAGGCGCGGCTGTCGCGGCCCGCCATTTGGCGGAATTGGGCCACAGGCGTTTTGCCGTGCTCGCAACCGAACTCTCAGACGACCATCTTGGGCCGGTTGGCATCGGCGAGATCGAGCGGGCGATCTATTCCACCTCGCGCAATCGTGCGCTCGGCTATTGGCACGCGCTCGAAGCGTTCGGGATTTCACGCCAGGAGGTGCCGATCTATGAGACGAGCAACGATAAGCCAAGCGTCGAAGCCGGTCTGGACTTTCTGTTTTCTGCGCCTGAGCCGCCGACGGCGATCCTCGCCATGTCTGACAATATCGCGTTGCTGGCGATAAACTGGCTGCGGGCACGGAGCCTTTCGGTTCCCGAAGACGTCTCCGTCATTGGCTTCGATGGCGTGCCGGAAGGCGGCATGGTGGAACCCGGCCTGACAACGATGGCCCAGCCCTTTGCAGAAATTGCACAACGCGCGGTGCGGGCGGTCCTTGACGATGCCATGCCCGCCGAGCGCGAGGTGATCGGCGTCACCCTGGTGGTGCGTGGCAGCACCGCGGCACCGAGGCAATAACTTCGCAAATAGTGCCACTTGCCAGATTTCGCCGGGCGTTGTTCCCTCTGCTAACCCACCAGCTGTCCGCCTTCTGGAGGACGATGCGCTGCTCAAATCGAGGCGATCGCCGAGACCTACTGGCATATCCATCGCCAGCATCCCTCCGCCCTTCCAGGATGACAAGAACGACCTGATCCGCGCTGTGCAGGAAGATGCCGAGCTCCGAGGTTCTTCGCCACCATCCGATGTGGTCGAGATCGGACATGGAGGAGCGCGGCGTGTCATGAGTGCTCACAACGAACCACAGGTTACGAGCCAATGCGCAGTGATAAGGAATGTAAGCTTGCCTTTTAAGAGGAGGCAATAGGGCCGATCCCTCGTGCAGACCGGGCCTCCCCTTCGCCATCACGTCAGGGCTGAGCATGGCGGCGGGTCGAGTACAATCCTGATCTCTGGCCGTCGATCAAGCGGCCGCTCATTTGTTTGGGCGGTTTTTTCGCATGAGCATCGCATCCTCATTGAAAGGGCAGGGTAAGCGGAATGGCATCGAATCATATCCATCACGCGCTCGTCCGCGTCGAAAAAGGCATTAAGCGGATTCGAGAGGATTTCCAGGCGGAGAAGCAAAATGCTCCCAAAATGCTCAGTAATAGAGCTTCGGGTACCAGTCTGTGCCGCGGCCGGCCGGCGTCATGTCCAGAATGTTCCAGAGTGGCGCGATGTCGACCGCCCCCCTTGGATCCTGGCCGGGGTCCGCCGCTTCGGTCGGCATCTCGCCATTGTAAAAGACGCGGACATCTTCCCGTCCGGTGAGATGTCGGCGGACTTCGATTTCCTCCGCCAGTAGGGCCGTCCTCGCCTCGGCGTAATCCGGAGATTCGTTCGTGAACTTGCTGGCACGTTTCGCGGCCAGTTCCTTCGCGGGTCTCAATTCGCTCGTGTCCATGTGCTCGCTCCTTGGATCAATTCCGACCGTCTCGCGATGCGACCGCCAGTCGGCCATCTCTGCTTGTTGTCGGAATTGGCGGGCGCGCATGATGGTTTTCCGCGCCCTGACTGATGGCTGAGCCCCCAAACCTCCTCACGCCTCGCGTTTTTTGACCAGCGCCCTCAGAGCTGGAATTTACCCATGTCGCCCCACAAAGAATTAGAATGCTCTTGTTAACTAACAAGTCGAAAGAAGGCATTCAGCCTTTTTTCGCCTTCCGACTACTCACAGGATCGCGCTCGACGAAACGTGTCACCGGCGCGAGGCAGCAGATTCTCGCCTGCGAACCATTGCTTGGCCAAGCCGGAGGAAAGACCGCAGATTGAAGAGTCTGGAAACTTGATAGCTGAGCTATTTCTTGAGCGAGAGCTTTCATGCTTCGCGAAGTACCGGATGCTGCAGGTCACGGTTAAACAGGATCGTGAACTGGGACTGAATTGGCGGCTGCGCAGCAACCTTGCTCCTGGGACTGAGTTAGTCATCGAATGAGACTTCAGGGGACCGCCTTTTCGGCAAAGGTCGAGGCGAACAGTCTCCAAATTTCAGGATTTACGCAATGAACGACGACCATCCGGAGCGCAAAAGCCCAACAACACCGGCCGCGGAAGGATTAACGCCTGCCTTGGCCCGTAACATCGAAGCTATTATGCAGCGCCGCCGGGAGAGCCAAAATGCAGCGTCTGCTCAGGAGCGTGCCGCTGCTTTGATCAGCAAGTTTGCTGGTTCCATGATGTTCGTCTATATTCACATCGTGTTTTATGGCGTCTGGATCGTTGCCAACATAGGATTGCTCCCGCAGGTGCCGCCCTGGGACCCCTCTCTGGTGATTCTCGCTATGGAGGCGTCGGTCGAGGCGATCTTTCTCTCGACGTTTGTCCTGATCAACCAGAACCGAATGGCTGCACAGGACAACATTCGCGCCGACCTCGACCTCCAGATCAGCTTGTTAAACGAACACGAAACGACACGCCTCATCGCGATGGTCGAAGCCATTGCAAACAAACTTGAAGTGCCGACCGAGGCGGACCATGAAGTTGAAGAGCTAAAAAAAGACATTGCGCCGGAAGCGGTACTGGATCGCATCCAGGCGGAAGGGGAAGATAAGTAGAGTGTTACTGGTCGCACTGCGAAGCCCGGCCCTGGGCTGATGTTGGGCGGGTCGTCTGTGAGCGAGGCCGGCCAGATCTCACGCATAGCCGCGCCGTGCATAGCATGCCCTCGGTCTATAATCGGGATCCCGTTCATGGCGGCCGTCTGCAAGGCCCGACGCCGTCTGTGCAGGCCTAAGTCGTGAGATCCTGTCGGGTTGAACCATCGCGTCAGCGCTCTATGGTTAAGCCTTGGGATTGAGGGCGTTATGAATGATGCGAGGTAGCCCTTTGCCAGGGGTATTCGCTCACATCCTACTGGTGAAGAAGATTACCTCGGGCGCCGAGCGCCAGGACCTAGTCACCTGAAACTAAAGTAGGCATCATTATATTATGCTTCTGTTGCAACGGCAGGAGTTTGATTGATGGTCGGCAGGCAAGCAGACCTCGTCGTTCTGAGCGACGAGGAGAGGAATGAATCTCAGGTGCGCTGGCACAAAGCGCCACGCTCGTTGTCGGATCGATGCCGGATGGTTTTGCTGTGCGCACATGGCCTGCAGAGCAAAGATGTTGCCGAACGCCTCGGCGTCCACGAGCATACGGTTGGCAAGTGGCGCCGCCGGTTCGCGCAGCATGGCATTGATGGGCTGACAGATGAATATCGTGCCGGTCGGCCACGAACCGTCTCTGACGTGCAGGTAGCTGAGATCATCGAACGTACGTTAAACACCACTCCGAAGGATGCCACGCACTGGTCTATCCGTTCCATGGCTGCCGACAGCGGGCTATCGCACACCACCATCCGTCGAATATGGACCGCATTTGGTTTGCAGCCACACCGCTCGGAGACATTCAAGCTGTCTTCCGATCCGCTGTTCGTCGATAAGGTACAAGACATAGTCGGCCTTTACATGTCGCCACCGGACCGGGCGGTCGTGCTTTGCGTGGATGAGAAGTCGCAAATCCAGGCACTGGATCGCGAGCAGCCAGTTCTGCCCATGGCGCCGGACATCGCCGAGCGGCGCACCCATACCTATGTCCGCAACGGCACGACATCCCTGTTCGCCGCGCTCGACGTTGCGACTGGCGCCGTGATCGGCCAGTGCTACAAACGTCACCGAGCGACCGAATTCCTCGACTTTTTGAAGCGGATTGACGCCGAGATGCCCAACGGGCCGGACGTGCATCTGGTGGTGGACAACTATGCGACCCATAAGACGCCGAGGATCAAAGCCTGGCTCGCACGCCGGCCGCACTGGCATGTTCACTTCACTCCAACTTCGGCCTCCTAGATCAATCACGTCGAGCGGTGGTTTGCAGAGCTGACGCGAAAGCAGTTGCAACGCGGCGTCCATCGTTCCACCGCGGAACTAGAAGCCGACATCGACGCGTTCATTACAACACACAACGAGAATCCCAAGCCATACACGTGGGTGAAATCCGCCGACCAAATCCTCGCCTCGGTCAAACGGTTCTGCCAGAAAACAATGAGCCGAACTTCAGATTATGGGATGGCCCGCCCCTCTCCGGAGCGATCGGTTAGATTGCTCTTGTTGCAAACGAGAGAGGAACGGAGCGATGTCTATATTCGTGCTTGGAATTGATCTCGGCAAGAACGTGTGCAGCCTCCTCGGGTTGAATGAGGCTGGTGCCGTTGTTCTACGCCGTCGCCTTCGTCGTGACGGCGTTGCGGATTTTGTCCGCAAGATGCCGCCCTGCATTGTGGCGATGAAGCCTGCTGCGGAGCGCATCACGTCGGTCGGGTGCTCGGCGCCATGGGCCACACGATCCGTCTAATGTCGCCGGAATATGTCCGTCCCTATGTCAAGGCTAATAAAAACGACGATCGGGACGCCGAGGCGATCGCAGAAGCCGCAACCCGGCCGACGATGCGCTTCGTGCCGGTCAAGAGCGAGGCGCAGTCGGACATCCAGGCGCTGCATCGTGCGCGTGCGCGCCTGGTGGCCGAACGTACAGCGCTCATCAACCATCTGCGTGCCCTTCTTCTGGAGCGGGGGATCGTCGTGGCACAGGGACGGCGCAAACTCGAGGATACGCTGGCAACCTTCGCCGACGAGGAGGACACGCGACTGTCGCCGCGCATGCGCCTTCTGATCGGGGATTTGCGTGCCGAGTGGCGCGGACTCGATGAGCGGATCGCTGCCTTTGACGCCGAGTTCGTGCGCATGGCGCGCGAGTATGCCTCTGCCCGACGTCTGGCGACGATCCCCGGCATCGGGATCATCAATGCCACCGCGCTTACTGCGGCGGTCGGCGATGCACAGAACTTCGGTCGCGGACGTGATCTTGCCGCTTGGCTGGGGTCTGACACCGCGGCAAGCGACAACGGGTGGCAAGCCGCGGTTGCTGGGAATCTCCAAGCGCGGCAATCGCTACCTGCGAACAAACCTGATCCATGGCGCGCGAGCGGCGCTGCCACATATCGCGGCACAGGATACGCCGCTGGGCCGATGGGTGCGCAGCCTCTCACAAAGAGTGCACAAGAACATCATCGTTGTGGCGCTGGCGGCCAAGCTCGCCCGCATCGCGTGGGCAGTGCTGCGGAAGGACCGCGGCTTCGAGCCAGCGATGGCGGCGGCATAGGACTGTGACGAGCATTGGCGGCCGACGAACGGTCGCGGCAATCTGCGGGTGGTGATAAGAAGATGGCCTGACAGTCGAACGGCAGCTTGGAAACCTGGGCAACTTGAACGGTCGTCTGAGACCGGTCAGATTATGAGGACCAAGCTGCGCGGATCTCCATCTTGGCCGAGGCGAGACCTCGAGACCGGATACGTTGACGCAGACTGAACAGAGCTGTCTTTCAAAAAAACCCTTGCGGACGGGGCGGGCCATACGTTCAGGTGACTAGCCTCTCGGATCATTCAGTCATATCCGCATGGCGTGAAGGACGAGGATGGATTGTTGCGGCTGCTCATTGATCTTTGATCGAAAACCGGACTAACTACCCCACGTCCACTTTAGTCTTGTCGGCCTTCGATCGCGTGACGACTGAACACGCCTGACGCCAAGCATCAAAGCGAAAAACTCGTGAGCAAGTGGCATATCGTCCGCGAGAAAACCCGTCATGGCACATAAACAGCCATCTCGCGAGGCGCTGGTGCATGTTGTATCGACCTGCCGCCAAAGCCGCATGAGCCAGTTGCATCTCTCGCGTGTGAACGTAGGGCAGAAAGATCAGACGAGCTGCCTCTTCGCGCAAAAGGGACAGAAAAAGAGCTGGTAGGCAGTTCTAGGCCGTCTCCTGAAACCTGCATGAAAGTTCGATGCGGCGTCTGATCGACGCCGAGGTCCACCGGTTATCCGCTAATCCTTTCGTGTGCAATTTGATAGATTTCAGCGATCAGCACCACTTCGCCGACAGCTCGCTACCGTCGTACGAAGCGGATGCGACCGCGCTGCTAACCATCCGAGTGCTGGCGTTCCTGGATCGCGCCTGTTGACTCATTCACGAAATGTCGTCCCACAACGTTCTTACGAGGAAACGAGCTACAAAGCCGGAGCAGTTGAAGAGGGATTAGAACCAACGACCCTGCTGTTACAAAAGTCCTGCGCCTTTAAGTTTTTCAACAACATACATCGACTTCCTCAATGTACCGACCTTTGGCGCCGGAAACGGACTGGCAACTTAACCCTGCGAATCTTCAAAGAGCGGCCATTCGGTGGCCGCGGACATCCTTGCAACGTGACCCTGACGAGCTTTAGGAACGACCGCGTCGAACGGTGGGAACTTCATAGAGCGGTCGTCATGTGGCTAAGAGCTCGGATACGTCCACATGAGCTATAGCCGACCCGATCCAAGATCGCTCCGACCGGTGGCTATAAGTTCTTTCTTGCCCGATATCTCCCTGCTATCGTAGACGTGAGGAGACGGCCATGAGCGAGAACCGAAAGCTGGCTGCAATCCTTGTGGCAGACGTGGTCGGGTACAGCCGCCTCGCCGGCGCCGACGAGGACCGCACTCTGGCGAGGTTGCGGGCGCTGCGCAGCGATCTCATTGATCCGGCGATCGCCGTGCACCATGGTCGCGTGGTGAAGCGCACCGGCGATGGTGCGCTGGTCGAGTTCCGCAGCGTGGTGGACGCCGTGCGCTGCGCCATTGAGGTGCAGAACGGTATGGTGGAGCGCAATGACGGCGTGCCGCAGGACCGTCGCATCGAGTTCCGGATCGGTATCCATCTGGGCGACGTCGTCGAAGAAAGCGACGGCGATCTAATGGGCGACGGCGTCAACATCGCCGCGCGGTTGGAGGGCGTCGCCGCGCCCGGCGCGATCTGCCTGTCCGAGGATGCATATCGTCAAGTCAAGGCGCGGATCGACCTTTCGATCAGCGATCTCGGCAACACGCAGCTCAAGAACATCGCTGAGCCGATCCGGGTCTATTCGCTGCACGTCGGCAGCGCAGGGACCAAGGCAGCCGCGACCTCGAAAACGGGAACGAGCCAAGCGGCGACGGCAGCGTTGCCTAAGCTCTCGATCGCCGTCCTACCCTTCGCCAACATGAGTGGTGACGCCGAACAGGACTACTTCGCCGACGGCATCTCGGAAGACATCATCACGGCGCTATCGAAGATGTCGCAGCTCTTCGTCATCGCCCGCAATTCGTCGTTCACTTTCAAGGGCAAGAACGTCCAAGTGCAGGAGGTGGGCACGAAGCTCGGCGTGCAGTATGTACTTGAGGGCAGCGTGCGCAAATCGGGAAACAGGGTACGGATCACCGCGCAGCTCATCGACGCGACCACCGGCGGGCATCTATGGGCGGAGCGGTTCGATCGCGACCTGACCGACATATTCGCGGTTCAAGACGATGTCACGCAGCAGATCGTCGACGCGCTCGCGGTCAACCTGACAGAGGGCGATCGGCAAAGACTGGCGCCGGGGCAGGCCCGGCACCCCGAGGCTTATGACTGCTTCTTGCGTGGCCGTGAGCTGTGGCATCGGCTGACGAAGCAAACGAACAGCGACGCCCGCGACCTTTTGCAACGTGCCGTCGAACTGGACCCGAACTTCGCCTCGGCGCACGCCTTCCTCGCCCTTACCCACGGGCTCGATTACCTGAACCGGTGGAGCGCGTCGCCGCAGCGCTCGATCGAGCAAGCCGAAGAGGCTGCGACGCTGGCGGTAGCGCGTGATGATAGCGATCCCGTGGCGCACTGGGCGCTGAGTATGGTCAACCTTTACTCGCGACAGCACGATGGAGCCATCAGCGAGGCCGAGCGTGCGATAGCCCTCAATCCGAACTTCGCCGAAGGGCAGGTCAGCCTCGGCGAGGCACTTCTCTATTCAGGCCGATCCGAGGAGGCACTCGCCTATTTCGATCGGGCGAGGGTCCTGAACCCATACTTTCCGGATATCGTTCTCCACTTTCAGGCCTGGGCCCTGTTTCAACTGGGAAGGTACGAAGAGGCCGTCGAACTGTTGCTGCAGCGCGTGAGCCGCAACCCCGTCACCGATGTCTCGCGCGCGCTTCTGGCGGCCTGTTACGGGCACCTCGGCCGTTTCGAAGAGGCTCGCGCGACGTGGCAAGAGGTGCTGCGCGTCAATCCGAACTACTCCTTGGAATACCGTCGCAAAGTATTGCCCTTCAAGAACCCCGCCAACTTCGAGCTCGCCATAGAGGGCCTGCGCAAAGCAGGTGTCGTACAATGACGGGTCATCAAAGTGCGGCTGATGAGCACCATGCGCGCTTCCAACACGCAGGTCGTAGGCACTAGACGGATCGGATCAGCGACCAGGCCGCCGGAAGGCGATTACCGGGAGAGCCGCTTCGTTCAGCCATCCCAGCGCGGGTTCACTTTGCACTCGGCACCGATCTCGTCGGCGCGCCAACCCATCCTCTGAAGGAGGCGGCCACGGAATTCGTATTGGCTGTCGAGCACGGCATGGCTGCGGCAGCCGCGCTGCGCGCCGGAACGATCGTCGCCGCCGAGGTGCTCGGCATCGAGCGCCTGACCGGCTCTATCGAAAAGGGCAAGTTCGCGGATCTAATCGCTTTGCCGCACGATCCCCGCTCGCAGATCGAAGTCGTCAAGCGACCCCGTTCCGCCGGATCGACCGGTCGGTCCGGCTGTCAGGGGTTATCCCTCGACACTCCCGCCGGCCATCAATTTTTCCGCCGGCGGGCTTTGGAAAAATCGGTTCCCCCGCTTGCGAGCCGCGTTCCGCGGTCCTTGACCCCTCTTTGCAACGGAGCGGCCGATCTCCGTCATCAACGAAGGAGATCTCACTATGACACCCGATCAGAACCTTCTGCTCTACACCAAGCTTGCTGGCTTCCGGCTCGTCGTCCTCGCAAACCCGTTCGGCTGCGAGACTGACTTCTTGCGAGCCCTTCACGATCGCCTGATCGAAGGGCTAGAGCAGATCCTGCGATTGATGAATCGATTGTGAAGTGACGGCGCAGGCCAAAGCTGATTCAACATCCACTTTGGAGAGGTGGATGATGGCACGAGCGTTGAGCGATGATCTTCGATTGCGCGTATTGAAAGCGTCTGCGACAGGCATGTCCGCACGACAGGCTGCCGCCCGGTTTGGGGTTGGGATTTCGACGGCAATCCGCTGGATTGCAAGAGCCAGAGAAGGCGAGCAGACGGCACGGCCACAAGGTTGGCGAAGATCCTCGAGCTTGGATGCACACGAGGCGTTCGTTTTCGGAATGATCGATGATCGCAAGGACGTGACGCTCGATGAAATGGTCGAGCGGCTTTGCGCGGAGCGGCAGATGCGCATCAGCCGTAGCGCGCTTGGTGCTTGGCTACGACGCCGCGGCTGGAGTAAAAACGTATGGCCCGCCCGTCTGCCGGAGGATTTTACGGTGTTCTGATCAGTTTGCGTCAACGTATGCGGTCTCATAGGCTACACCCATGGCCAAGATGGACATCCGCACGTCGGCACCACGTGCCATTTTTTAATCGGGCTTTCCAAACGTCGGTCAACTGTCAGGCCATCTTCACGATCCTTCCTGCAAACCTCATTGGGCTACGTGCGCGATAGCATATAGCCGATCCGATTATGCCGTCGCTACCGAGTGGCAGCGTTCAAAGCGTGTCTCCTTGCGTAAAGCCGCCCAGGCGATACGCGCCAGCTTGTTGGCCAAAGCCACCACTACTGCGTTCCGATGCACACCTCTCTCGATCATTGCTGTCAGCCATCGTCCTAGAGGCGTGTCGCTTTTTGAAAGCGATGGCAATGCCGCGCGCGCACCATGGATGAGCAAAGTGCGCAGATATGTGTTGCCGCGCTTGGATATTCCGAGCAGCCGAGGTTTGCCGCCCGTGCTGTATTGTCTCGGAACCAAGCCAAGCCAGGAGCCAAGGTCTCGGGCCTTGGCAAAGCTGCTTGCATTACCTACCGCCGCGACCAAAGCCGCGTTGAGCACCCCAATGCCGGGGATCGAGGTCAATCTACGTGTGGCGGCATCGTTGCGCGCCAGTTGGACAAACTCGTCGTTCAGCGCCCCAATCTTCGCGTCGAGCTCCTTCCATTCGGCACGCAGCCCGTCAATCAGCTGACGCATGCGGGGCGACAAGGTCTCATTGCCCTCGGAAAGCATGCCATCCAATTCAAGCTCGAACTTTCGCCTGCCAGCAGGAAAGATCACCCCGCGTTCCAGCAAGATCGCGCGCAACTGGTTAAGGAGGTTCGTTCTTTCGGCTACGAGGCGCGAACGTACCCGATGCAGCGTCTGGATGTCTAACTGCTCCTGGCTCTTGAGTTCGACGAAGCGCATTGTCGGTCGTGAGGCGGCTTCGGCGATCCCCTCGGCATCGCGGTCATCGTTCTTCTGCGCTTTGATGTATGGGCGAACATATTCCGGCGACATCAACCGGATCTGGTGACCTTGCGCCATACACAGACGTCCCAGATGATGCGCACCGCAGCATGCTTCCATTGCGACCACGCAGGCCGGTAGCTTCGTCACATAGTCGATCAGCGTCTGCCGGCGCATGGTACGACGAACGACCACCGTACCGGCTGCATCGACGCCAACTATGCTGCAAGAGTTCTTGCCCAGATCAACCCCAAGAATAACAATAGACATTGGCTCGTTCCCTTTCTCTTTCCGATATCCAGCATCGTACTCGATGCTGGGTGAAAGGGCGGGCCATTCCATAAGTTCGCACATGCATTGGAGCAGGATCGGCCGGATATCCTGAAACGGCGACGTGCCTGGTTCGATGGTCAGCTTGATCTCGATCCCGATAGGCTGATCTTTATAGATGAGAGTGTGCTGCAGATACGAAGCTTATAAAGCGGTCAAAGCCAACCATGGCGCAGCCGGGGTAGACGGCGAGACTTTGGAAATGTTCGAGAAAGACCTTGCGAGAAATCTCTACAAGATCTGGAATCGGATGTCGTCCGGAGCCTACTTTCCGCCACCGGTGCGTGCCGTCTCCATTCCAAAGAAGGCTGGAGGCGAGAGGGTTTTGGGTGTGCCCACGGTCAGCGATCGGATCGCGCAGATGGTGGTCAAACAGATGATTGAGCCGGATTTGGACTCCGTCTTTCTTCCAGACTCATATGGGTACAGGCCGGGGAAGTCGGCCTTGGATGCCGTCGGCGTGACACGCCAGCGGTGCTGGAAGTATGACTGGGTTTTGGAATTCGACATCAAAGGACTGTTCGACAATCTTCCGCACGATCTCTTGCTGAAGGCGGTCAGAAAGCACGTTACATGCAAGTGGGCTCTGCTCTACATCGGAAGATGGCTGGCAGCGCCGATGGAGAAGAATGGTGAGGTTTTGACGCGAACGTGCGGCACCCCGCAAGGCGGTGTCGTCAGTCCCTGCCTCGCAAATCTCTTCATGCACTATGCATTTGATTTGTGGATGACGCGGATGCATCCCGACCTACCATGGTGTCGATATGCCGACGATGGTCTTGTTCACTGCCAGAACGAGCAACAAGCCGAAGCCCTCAAGGTGGAGCTGGGTTCTCGGCTGGCAGCGTGCGGACTGCAGATGCATCCGACAAAGACCAAGATCGTTTACTGCAAGGATCAACGGCGCCGAGGAACGTATCCGAATGTCGCTTTCGACTTTCTCGGGTATCAGTTCCGGCCGCGACGGGTGGCGAACACACAGCGGGACGAGTTCTTCTGTGGCTACACGCCTGCGGTCAGCCCAACGGCACTGAAGTCGATGCGGGCGACGATCAAAAGTTTGAACATCCCGCGGCAGACGCCGGGGACGCTGGCTGAAATCGCCCGACAGCTCAATCCACTCCTCCGGGGATGGATTGCCTATTATGGACGGTACAGCCGTTCGGCCCTGTCCACTCTGGCTGATTACGTCAATCAGAAACTCAGGGCTTGGATCAGGCGAAAGTTCAAGCGCTTTCAGTCCCATAAAACACGTGCCAGCCTCTTCTTGCGAAAGCTGGCGCGGGAAAATCCGGGGCCGTTCGTACATTGGAAGGCGTTCGGAACGACAACGTTTACCTGATGGGAGCGGTGTGAATCGAGAGGTTCACGCACCGTTCTGCGAGAGGCCGGTAGGTGAAATTCCTCCGGCCTACTCACCCCGGCCTGTCGACCAAAATGGCACGCCTGCGCGGACGCGCAATTCGAGGCGAGCGTTGTCGGGCTGGCATGCCGCACGGCCATTGGAAAACAACGACATTCACCGGCGCGCTGCGCCTCACAGGCATGACTGCACCCTTCGTCTACGATGGAGCGATGAACGGCAATGTCTTCCTGGCCTATGTCGAGCAAGTGCTCTCGCCGACGCTTCACACCGGCGACGTCGTCGTTATGGACAACCTGCCGGCCCACAAGGAAGCTGGAGTGCGCGAAGCCATCGAGCGCGCCGGCGCCAAACTCATGTACCTGCCGCCCTATAGTCCCGACTTTAATCCCATCGAAAACGCATTCTCGAAATTGAAAGCTATGTTGCGAGCAAGAGCGGAGAGAAAGATTGATGCGCTATGGGACGCAGTCGGTGCCCTGCTACCTCGGTTCACCCCTGGAGAATGCGCCAACTACTTCAGAGCTGCAGGATATGACCCAGATTGAACAGGATCTGCTCTAGAGGCTGGAATTGGCCGCCTGCAGATCCTCATGGCCTTGGAGCGCAGCGTTCTCACCGGAGACGACGAGTTCGCCCAATATAAGTTAGAGGGGGAGATCGAGATTTTTCAGCGCTTCACCATCAACCTGCTGCACGATCTGGAAATCGATTTCGACACGCACGAATACCGCATCAACGGCGGTGACTGGATGAATGCTTTGACGGCTGACTATACTGGGGTCGATCTCGACTATTCGCAACCTATCGCCCTGACCCTAGACGAACTCGGCGCCCTGACGCCGATTCTCAAGGACATCACACGGGAAACCGGGATTGGCGTCCATGCAGCGCGCGCTGTTCACGAATGGTCCGCAGGATCCTGACCGATCCTGCAGCGCAGTCCAATTCCCAAGGCAGCCAAGGCAGCCTCTATCGGAGTCGAACCTCAGAGTGACATCCTCTCGGTGCGCCGTTCGTGAACACGTGGATCGCCGATGGACGAAGCGACGCCATGCTGAGCAGCTCTGAGCCGCCCTCTCCTCGACGATGCTGTCATCTCTCATCGGGAAGGTTGCGGCCGTTCGTCACGACGCAACCTGGCGCCGCCAGAATTTTCCCCGCCGCGCTGCGGCTCCTCCCTCTAGGAAGTGTGGACAGTTATCTGATCCATAGGACGATTGCTGCGATAGTGACGACCGCGAGGTAGTTTTCGGCGGTTTTCTCGAAGCGTGTAGCGACCCTTCGGAACTGCTTGAGTCTCGAGAAGCAGCATTCGATCAGGTGGCGCTGGGCATAGAGGTGCTTGTCCAGCGGGTATTTTTGCGCGCGGGAAGGATTGTTGGGGATCACCGCCACAGCGCCTTTATCAGCGATGGCATGGCGCAGGCG
>NZ_JARWGH010000013.1:0-122117 GCF_036528765.1 Rhizobium sp. BR 362
TGGGCCGCAATCATCTCGCTGGAATCACCGGCGACGCCGTCAACGCCGTCCTTGCAGCCGTGGGCTATAACTTCCGCCGCATCCTCGTATGGATCAGGTTTTGCTTGGCTATCATCTGGGCAGCTCTGGCTCTATCCAAACGGTTAGACCCAATATTCCAAGCTTCAAACGCAACCCCGGTAATCGGCTAATCGTTGTTCTTCACGGGCGACCAATTGCGCCGGGCAAAGATGAAAGGGTGCAGCGGTTCCGCGAAAAGCTGAACCGCTTCGGCCAGCTTTAGTTCAGCGTCCGCAGCAGGTTGGGCGTATCCAGCGAAAAGGCGGGGATTTTGACGTGGAAGAGCTTTCCGTCGTCCGTCTCCATCTGGTAATGGCCGAACATCATGCCCGAGGGCGTATCGAGCGGGCAGCCCGAGGAATATTCATAGGTATCGCCGGGCTGCAGTCTCGGCTGCTCGCCCACAACGCCGGGTCCGGTAACCTCGTCCACGATGCCATTCTGATCGGTGATGTGCCAATAGCGCGTCACCAGCCGGACGGAGATCGTCGAATGGTTGGAAATGACGATGCGGTAACCCCAGACGTAACGATCGTCTTCCGGATCGGATTGCTCCTCCAGATAAAAGGGTTCGACGACAACTTCGATGTCGTGTGTTAGTGCGCGATACATGCCTGACACCTTGGTCACTACTCCGAAACGTCGCACGCCCAAACGAACGCACAAAGGACGCTCCAGCATTTAAGTCTAGGGCACCTTATCCGCTTTCTATGATCCCACGGAAAGCGGGATACTTAGGGGTATCCTATAAAGCGACCTGTTCCGTCAAGGAATGGATTGGTGGAAACGCCTTTCACGGATTAAGCCATTCGGATTTTCAGATGTTATGACTAACTCTAAAGGTTAATCGTCCGCGGTCGAAAGTATAGGCGCAAAGTCTGTTTTCAAGATGCGTAAGCCCGCCCAAACAATATTCGGGCGGGCTGGGGTAGAACGTCAGGCAGAAACCTGCGCCAGCGCGCGGGCGAAATCCTCGACCAGGTCCTCGCTGTCCTCGATCCCGGCGGAAAAACGCACCGTTCCCGGGGAAATGCCGAGTTCGGCGCGGGCTTCGTCGGTGAGATTTTTGTGCGTCGTGGTGGCGGGATGGGTGATCAGGCTCTTGGAGTCGCCGAGATTGTTGGAGATCTTGACGATTTCCAGCGCGTTCTGCAGCTTGAAAGCCGCTTCCTTGCCGCCCTTCAGTTCGAAAGCCACCAGCGTCGAGCCGCCGGTCATCTGCTTGGCGATGATGTCGGCCTGCGGATGGTCCTTGCGGCCGGGATAGATCACCTTGCCGACCGTGCTCTGCTCGGCGAGGAAATCGGCGACCCTGGCTGCGTTCTGCGTCTGCTGTTTGACGCGCAGCGGCAGCGTTTCGATGCCCTTCAGCAGCGTCCAGGCCGTGAACGGCGACATGGCCGGGCCGGTATGGCGGAAATAATCGTGCAGGTTCTCGTCGATCCATTTTTTGTCGGAAAGGATGACGCCGCCGAGCGAACGGCCCTGGCCGTCGATGTGCTTGGTGGCGGAGTAGACGACGATGTGCGCACCGAGTTCCAAAGGCTTCTGGAACAGCGGCGTGGCAAAGACGTTGTCGACCACGACCTTGGCGCCGATCTGATTGGCAAGTTTGGCGACGGCGGCGATATCGACCACTTCCAGCGTCGGATTGGTCGGGCTTTCCAGGAAGAAGACCTTGGTATTCGGCTGGATCGCTTTTTCCCAATTCTCGATGAAGCGGCCGTCGACGAGCGTGCATTCGATGCCGTATTTCGGTGCAAGCGTCTCGACAACCCAGCGGCAGGAGCCGAAGAGTGCGCGGGCTGCGACGATATGATCGCCGGCCTTTAGCTGGCAGAGGATGGCGGCGGTAACAGCGGCCATGCCGGAAGCGGTGGCGCGGGCATCTTCGGCACCCTCCAGAGCGCACATGCGCTTTTCGAACATGTCGTTCGTCGGGCTGCCGTAGCGGGCGTAGATGAAGCCGTCTGTCTCACCCTTGAAACGGGCCTCGGCTGCTTCGGACGTGTCGTAGACGAAACCTTGCGTCAGATAGATTGCTTCGGAGGTCTCGCCGAACTGCGAGCGGAGCGTTCCGCCGTGAACGAGCTGGGTTGCGGGGCGCCAAGTCTTGCTCATGCCATCACCACTTTCAAAACAAAAAAACCGGTCGCGAAAGCAGACCGGTTTAACCCCGGTCCTTTTAGCCACTTGTTTAACGTGGCTGCAAGCCGACCGGCCAAATCACCACGGGATAAGTTGCAATACTGCCGTTGACCGCTTGCGTCAATTCCCCGAGTTTGGTTTTGTCTGCGGCAAATTACTGCCCGTGCGTCCGTCGGGATGCGCAAAGGCCGCAGTAAGATTTAGTACGGCGTATAACCCGGCAAGTTTGTTCTCGACTTACTGGGTTATACGCTGGGAAAGAGGCATGATGGCTCGCACTACTGGAATTTTGGCAGATCGCGCCATTGCGGCGCTCTTCGAAGCAGGACGGCTGACGAGCGAAAAAGAACTGGATGTCGATCAGATTCAGCCGGCGAGCCTGGATCTCAGGCTCAGCGCGCATGCTTTCCGTGTCCGCGCCAGCTTTATGCCCGGCCCGTCGCATCTTGTCGCCGACAAGCTCGACCGGCTGAAGCTCCATGTGGTCGATCTCTCGGAAGGCGCGGTGCTGGAAACCGGTTGCGTCTACATCGTGCCGCTGATGGAGCGGCTCGACCTGCCGGCCGATATGTCCGCCTCCGCCAATCCGAAGAGCTCGACCGGCCGTCTGGATATCTTCACCCGCGTCATTACCGACCGTGCGCAGGAATTCGACAAGATTCCGGCCGGCTATTCCGGTCCGCTCTATCTCGAAATCAGCCCGCGCACCTTCCCGATCGTCGTGCGCCGCGGCTCGCGCCTGTCGCAGATCCGCTTCCGCGTCGGCCAGGCCATGCTCTCCGAGCCGGAACTGCTGGCACTGCACGAGAGCGAGACGCTGGTCGCCAGCAAGAAGCCGAATGTCACCGGCGGCGGCATAGCGCTGTCGATCGATCTGGCCGGCGATAAGGAAGGCCTGATCGGCTATCGCGGCAAGCATCACACGGCGGTCGTCGATGTCGACAAGAAGGCCCAGCACGATATCTTCGATTTCTGGGAGCCGCTGTACAGCCGCGGCCGCACCGAACTGATCCTCGATCCCGACGAATTCTATATCCTCGTCTCACGCGAAGCCGTGCATGTGCCGCCGCACTATGCCGCCGAAATGACGCCCTTTGATCCCCTGGTCGGCGAATTCCGCGTTCATTACGCCGGCTTTTTCGACCCCGGCTTCGGCCACGCGCCCGCCGGCGGACGCGGCAGCCGCGCCGTGCTGGAAGTGCGCAGCCACGAAGTCCCCTTCATCCTCGAAGACGGCCAGATCGTCGGCCGCCTGGTCTACGAGCATATGCTGGAACAGCCCTCAAGCCTCTACGGCTCCGGCCTCGGCTCCAACTATCAAGCGCAGGGCCTGAAGCTTTCAAAGCATTTCCGGCTGTGATCGTCTATTTGGCGGCCTTGACAGAGACCGCCAACTGTTGGACACCTCTGAATGTCAGGCGGGTGTAGCTCAATGGTAGAGCAGCAGCTTCCCAAGCTGAATACGAGGGTTCGATTCCCTTCACCCGCTCCAGTTTTTCAATTTGCCTCTATAGACCAGCGGCCTTGCGCAGAGCCTCGTTTATCCGGCTTTGCCAGCCTTCGCCATCCGCCTTGAAAGCTTCGACGACATCCCGGTCCAGGCGAATACTGACAGCAAGCTTGGGATTTTCCGATTTGGGACGCCCGCCTAGATTCTTGCGGATCTCCTCGGTGAGCTCGGGGAATGCTTCCGTAAACGGCTTGGCCTTCCTCAACGCCTCTTCCGTGATCGGCGGATTGTCGGAAACCTCGTCCCAATCCTGCTTCGTATAACCTCGGCCTTCCTTGAAAGAATGCGGACGTTCAAATTTGACAACCATCAGAGCAGGCTCCTTTCTTTACCATTGGCGCGGCGCATGGAAATGACGGAAATGCCTTCCAAACCAAGGGTGCCGAAGATCACTGAAATTGTGCCGTCTTGCGTCTTGCCGATAGCCTGGAAGCGATTCTTCTTCGCCGGGATCACAATGGAATTCAGGAAAAATTCGAGAGATAAAGCGGCAAAGTCGAGACCGTGCTTCTCCAAATTGGCTATTCGCTTCGGCTCGTCCCAAGTAATCTTCATCGGATTTTGTATATACGAAAACTAAAGATTTGCCAACAGCTTTCGTATATACAAAAATTTCTAACCCGACTTGCCACAAGGACGTACGGCATCCCGTGATCCGCCGTTTTCGCCACAACGCTACCCCTCTCCATTCAGGTTAATGCCAGAAACTCGTGCCAGAAGGTCATCCCTCAACTGGAAGGGATGCCGATGCTCAATGTTGCGCTGCTTTACAGATTGAGGGCGATCTTCACGCGCGGTGTGTTGAAGATTTCCCGGCGCACGAAGGTGCCGCGCAGCGCGACGATCATCTGGAAGGATGGCAGCGTTAGTATTGGGCCAAAGGCCTTTCTGCGCAGGGGGATCGTCATCGATGCGCAACGCGGTAGCATCGATATGGGTCGAAGCGTCTCCCTCAACGACTATGCCATTCTGCTCGGACGCGGCGGCATCACGATCGGCAACGACGTGCGGATTGCAGCCCATGCCATGGTCGTCTCGTTCGACCACAATTTCGATGATGCCAAACAGCCCATTCGCATGCAGGGCGTTACCAAGAAGCCGGTCGTCATCGAAGACGATGTCTGGATCGGCGCCGGGGCGAAAATTCTCGGCGGTTCCCATATATCCAAAGGATGCGTCATCGGCGCCAATGCCGTCGTCAAAGGGAAGACCGAACCCTATGGCATCTATGTCGGGGCTCCCGCGAGGCTGATCAGGCGGCGGGGCGAGGCCCATAACGTCAGACACGCGAATGTCGAACGGCTTTCTTTCTCCAAAAGAAAAACGGACCGGTAGGCTCCATCAGTCAAAGAGGCGGGACGGGATAAGGCGCCCGCCTGTGTTTGTGTGACGTTATTGCGTGAAGTGGTGGTGACCGCCTCAGAATTCCGTCCAGTCCGCATCCTTGGAGGATGTCGCCCCTGTCTGTCCGTTGCCGCCGAACGCGCTCATCAGTTTTTGGCCGAGCGCGCGGGCGGGTGAAGGCGCCGGGCGTGCTCTCGTCCCTTCGCCAGCACGGACCGCAGCAACCGCGGCCCGCGGCGCAGGGCGTGTGGACATGCGAGATGCGTGACCCGCCGGAGCCGCAGAAGCAACATAGCTGCCTTCGGTTCCAGTCATGCGGAACTGGCCGAGCAGGGCGGTCAGCGAGGCGGCTTCCGTTGCCAGGCTATGGCTGGCGGCAGTGCTTTCCTCGACCATGGCGGCGTTCTGCTGCGTGCCGTGATCCATGGCGTTGACAGCGGTATTGATCTCCTGCAGGCCGGCCGATTGTTCGCGCGAAGCTTCGGCGATGGCATGCACATGCAGGTTGATCTCCTGCACTTCCGAGACGATGGCGTCGAGCGCCTTGCCGGTCTCGTCGACCAAATTGACGCCGGTCTGCACATGCGTGCTGGACGCCGTGATCAGCGTTTTGATCTCCTTGGCGGCATTGGCCGAGCGCTGCGCCAATTCGCGCACTTCCTGCGCGACGACCGCAAAGCCCTTGCCGGCTTCACCGGCACGGGCCGCCTCGACGCCGGCGTTCAAAGCGAGAAGGTTGGTCTGGAAGGCGATGTCGTCGATCACGCCGATAATGTTGCCGATTTCAGAAGAGGATTTCTCGATCTGCTGCATGGCGCTGACGGCGTTGCGGACGATCTCGCCGGACCGTTCGGCGCCGGCGCGGGTGTGGGCGACAAGCCGGCTTGCTTCTTCCGCCCGCTTGGCGGCGTCTTTGACCGTGGTGGTGATCTGCTCCAGGGCGGCGGCTGTTTCTTCGACGGAGGCAGCCTGTTGTTCGGTGCGCTTGGAAAGCTCATCGGCGGAGCCGCGGATCTCGTTGGCGCCGGCGCTGATGGCGCGCGCATTGGCGCCCACCGCCTGCATGGCCTCGTTCAGCTTGATCAGCGAATTGTTGAAATCCTGCCGTAGCTGGTCGAGATGGGCGACAAACTGCGTGTTGATGTGGGTGACGAGATCACCGTCCGCCAGACGCTTCAGACCGTCGCCGAGCGCCTGCACTGCCTGCTGCAGATGCGCGGCTTCTGCGGCCCGCTGCGCTTCATGCTCGGCGCGCTCGCTGTCGCTGAGATTACGGTCGGCTTCGGCCTGCGCCTCGAGCCGGGCGCGTTCGATGGCGTTGTCGCGGAAAACGGAGACTGCCGAGGCCATCTGCCCGATTTCGTCACGGCGGTCGAGCCCTTCGATTTCGCTTGTCGTATCGCCGCTCGCAAGCGTCGCCATGCGGCGATGGAGGCGGGTCAACGGCGTTGCGATGCCCGTCTGCGCGACATAGACGCCGAAAGCGATGGCCAGAACCGTCAGAATACCGAGAATGGCGAGCGAGTAGTTGATCGTGACGTTGACATGGGCGGATAAGGCATCGCCACCATCGTTCATCCGGTCGGTCAAGGCGTTGTTGTTGGCCTGCATCTTGGCGACGAGCGCGGTCAACTTATCGCTGACGACGGCCATGCTTGCGGTCGCGCCTTTGGCATCGCCACTTTTGCGCTGGTCGATGACCTTGTTTGTCAGCGTTTCCAGCTCGTTGATGCCGGCAAGGATCTCATCCATCGCTGCCTTTTGTGAAGGAACCTGGCTTTCGGCTTGCTTCAACCGATCCCTCGCCTCCGCGAAACGGCTCTTGGAGGCTGCGACTGCCTTGAAGGCATCGCTGTCGGGATCGAAATCCAGCATCATGCTTGCCTGCAGCACCGAGGCCAGAACCGATGTGCTGGAGCGCGTGCCTTGGGTCGCCGCAACGGCCTCGTTGTCGAGGAAGGCGCTGTAGACCTCGTCCGCTTTGCGGAATTCGCTGACGATGTAGAGCAAGCCGGCGAAGGAGATGATCCCGAGAAAGAGGATCACTGCGAGCATCTTGGTTTTGATTTTCAGGTTCCTGAACATGACGATCCGCCCGAGGGATATCGCGCCGCGCCGGACAGTAGCGCGCCTGATCCACGCTCCCTGGGGAAGCGATGGAGTCGCGCTTGCTGGCTGGTGCACGCATATGAAGCCGAATTTTCTGAGATACCTTGATAAGCAAGGTTCCGACGACCTGCGTCATGCGATCAGCTCGTGGAGCCGACGTCGTCGACGCCGAATAGAATCGATAGAGCTTAATCGACCGCTAACGCCGGCATCTTTAAGGCTCGGTTCTTCCGGATATCCCCGCTTTTTCCAGGTATCGCATTCTCCCTTCCGCACGACTCTGTTACACCGGTTTCGAAATCAAAAACCGCGAGCCGCCGGAGGGGATCATCGTCATGCGTGTTTGCCTTTCGTCGTCGTTGGGATTCTTGGCAAGGCGTATGGCGTGCACAGCGCTGCTCTCTGCGACCTGCGCAATGCCTGTGGCCGCGCAGGAGGCGCCGCCGCCCGGCCTGCCGATCCTGTTCGATTCGCGTGAGCGGCTGCCGAAGCCGGACCTTTCTTCGCTGGTCAGGCTGCGTTTTCTCACCTCCGTCGACTTCCCGCCCTTCAATTTCGCCGATCAGAACGGCAAGCTCGCCGGCTTTCACGTCGATCTTGCCCGCGAGATCTGTGACGAGCTCGACATATCGGACAAATGTCAGATCCAGGCGTTGCCCTTCGATGAATTGCAGGGCGCACTATCCGCTTCGCAAGGTGATGCGGTGATCGCCGGGGTCGCCGTGACACCCGAGCTGCGCAAGAGCTTTGCCTTTTCGCGGTCCTTCCTGATGTTGCCCGCTCGCTTCGTCCGCAATCTCAAGGCATCGATCGACGGCACGACGGCCGCCGCGCTTACCGGTCATTCCGTGGGCGTGGTCAAGGGCACGGCGCATGAAGCGATGCTCGCTGCCTTTTTCCCCGCGATCAAGCAGGTGCCGTTCGACGACAAGGACGCGCTGCTGACGGCGGTGAAGGACGGCAAGGTCGACGCAGCCTTTGCCGATGGCTTGCAATTGTCCTTCTGGGTATCGTCGCCGTCTGCCGAAAAATGCTGCGCGCTGTTCGACGGCCCCTATCTCTCCCAGCAGTTTCTCGGCGAAGGCATGACCATCATGTTGCGCCAGCAGGATGCCGATCTGACAGCTGCGATCAACCACGCGCTAGCCACATTGTCACGCGACGGCCGGCTGCAGGAAATCTATCTGCGTTATTTCCCTTATGGACTCTATTGACGAAGCGTCTCAGCCCTTGCGGTAGCGGGCAATAGCGCTGCGTTCGATGGCGGCACAGGTCAGCTTGTCGAGACCGAGACGGTCGCGCAGCAGGCTGAGCAGGCGGAGCTCCTCGGCCTTGACCGAGAAATCGGCGGAAGCGACCTCGACGGCAAGCGCATAGGCGGTATCGTAGAGCCGCACCGGCAGGGTGTCGCGCACGGTTTCCAACACGATATCGAGCCCTTCGCTGCCGGCGAGAAGCTTGGCGCAATCGCGCGAAACCGAGATCAGCCTCTCGTCATCGAAACCGTCGAAAACCGGCAGCGCATGGATCAGCTCGCCGATCCGTCCCAATTCCTTATCGTTCATGGTCCGATCGACTGCAGATGCCATCACCATGACGTAGATCAGGGCCTCATGGGCGGAAAGCGGCTTGTTCATGGCTGTGCAGAATCCTTTAATTTGGCAGCAGACTAGAAAGTCGCGCCCTTCATGACAAGAGCCCGTGTTGGAAGCATGACCTCAGATCGGATTGAGCGGGTTTTCCTTGGCTGGTGGCGGCCCGAGCGTTGACTTTCGACCCGCGCGCGGATCGTCGCCGTAGATGCCGCGTTTCTGCTGTTTCGCCTGTTCGGCTAGCGTCACCAGCGGCGACCCGGGCTCGGGCTCTGCCCAGCCGAAACGCACCAGCCATTCGCTGAGGTCGACCCGAACATATCGGCAGGCGCCGGTCACCGTACCTTGCCAGTTGGGGTTGGGCAGATCGCAATCGACGGTGCGGCCGCGCAGATACATGCGGAAGGCGGTACGCGCCGCCGCCCCGCAAGGCCAGCTCTTGCCGTTCGGCCCGGTGCATGTCCGGTCGGTATCCGTCGGAATGATGCCGGGAAGTTGCACGCTCTTGCCGCCAACGGTCAGTATGCCGGCGCGGTCCGCAAACGGCCGCACCAGTTCCACCGGCTTGGTTTGATCGCTCGGCTTTTGGTCGCTGCCGGACGCCTGCTGTGATGGCGGTGCGGCAGATGCGGTCCGATGGGCTGCGGCGGCCTGTTCCCTGTCCGTCTGGTCGGCCGGCATCTGGCTCGTTGGCGTTTGGTCCGCTTTGGTTTGATCTGATGGCGCCGGGCTTGTCGGCGTTGCCTGCGCCACTTGCGTCTCGCTCGGATGTCCCCGTGTCGCGTTCGGCTCCGCCAACTCTGCGGATGTTTTGCTTTCGGGCAATATGGCCGGCTGCACGCCCGCGGCGGACTGGTCTTTGCCGATTTGCTCTGCAGTTGTGGCGACGAGCGCTTTCGCCGGACCTTCCAGCGTCGCCGTCGGCGTTGCGGCCGGTGGCGTCCGCTCGGCAGCAGCAGGTTGCACCGAGCCTTTGTCGTCCGGCTTCGTCTCGGCCGCTAGCATCGCCTCACGCTGCGTCGTATCGGCCGGCTGCTGGACCGACGCGGTTGTTGCCGGGCCGGCCGCCTTTGCCGTTTCCGCTGGTGTCGGCGCCCTCGCGGCAGGCGGGCTTTCGGCTGCGGCTCGGTTCGCCGAACCGGAGCCATGCTCTTCGACCTGCACGGCAACCAGCGTCAGCCATGAACCGAGGAGCACACCGACCAAACTTGCCAGCCAGATATTGCGACGCATAACGAGAAAACTTTCCTATTGGCTGGCCCAAATGATGCGCGCAATCCATTCCACATCCGCAAGATCGAAGCTTCGATTGGGATGTTCCGGGTTGAGCGACAGCAGTTCGATCGAACGCGCACTCTGTCTGAGCAGCACCTTGGCCATGACTTCGCCTTCGCGGGTCTTGACCACCACGCGATCATTCCGCCTGATCTGCGCGCCCGGTTCGACGATCAGTACGTCGCCATCCCGGTAGAGCGGCAGCATGCTCTCGCCCTGTACTTCCAGCGCATAGACGCCGCCCTTTTGGCCGGGTGAGACCGGAAATTCCACCATGTCCCAGCCTTGGCCGAGCGGAAAGCCGCCGTCGTCGAAAAAGCCGCCGGCGCCGGCTTGGGCGAAGCCGAGCAGCGGGATGGAGCTTGCGGGTAGCGGGAAAGCGCGATCGGATGTACCGCCGGCATTTTCCATCGGGCGGATGAAGCCGAGAAACTGCTCCATGCTGGCCCCGGTCGCATCCAGCACCTTGGCGATCGATTCCGTCGAGGGCCAGCGCAGACGTCCATCCTGGCTCAGCCGCTTCGACTTGTTGAACGAGGTCGGATCGAGGCCTGCGCGCCGGGCAAGACCGGAGGCCGTCAGGGCATGCCGTTCGGCAAGCCTATCGATCGCGCTCCATATCTGCTCATGTGACAGCATTGCGTTCAGCACACTCGAAAGCCGGAATGTTCGGCGTTTGGCCCTAACGAAAGGTTAATCGAGGCTTTTTTACGAGTAAAGGGCAGCGTAGGAATAAGGTCCTTTGTCCCCTTGCTTTCGCTTTGATTCCAGCGGGTTCAGGTCTTTTGAGGCTGCGCCTGATTGTCGGGCGCCTCCTTCTGTAGTTCCTTCGCCATCCCCATGAAGCCGCGCATGAATCTCTGCATGATACCGAGGGTTCGATCGATGTCGGCATCGCTCGGCAAGTTCGATCCGCCACTCGCGGCCACCGTCTTTTCCAGCTTCGAGACGCGATCTGCCAGGCGGTCGAGTTCGTTCTCATAGGCGGCCCGCTCATCGGCTGCCATGCGGCAGACCAGATTGCCGTTCTGATCCTCGCAGATCGACATGGCGCCCGTCTGCTTGTCCAAACGGACGAAATGATCGCCGCTGCGCTCGAGCTGGAAGCGCGCTGGATCCGGCTCGGCGGCCTGGGCCTGCGTGGAGAGAAGAAGAGCGGCGGGCAGGATGAGGGCCGCAAGACCTGATACCATTTCCTTCGTCATGTCATCCTCCGGATTTTCTGCTTAATGTGCACTCATCTGCACTTTTCTCCGTAGTCCCCGTGGACATCGGCAACGGTTTTCGTGCAAAGCCCTATCAAGGACACAAGTCATGTAAGGATGATGACCGCGATGCCAGTGGTTTACAAGATCGTGCCGGATACGCTGTGGCAGCAAGCCAGACAAACCGGCGTTTTTAATGGCGCGTCGATCGATCTGACCGACAATTTCATCCACCTGTCGACGGCAAAGCAGGCAAAGGAAACCGCCGCGCGGTATTTTGTCGGCCAGGAGGGCCTGCTGCTGGTGGCGATCGACGGCGATGCGCTCGGCGACAAGCTGGTGTTCGAGCCCTCGCGGGGCGGTGATCTTTTCCCGCATCTCTACGCGCCGCTGCAGCTTTCGGCCGTGCTTTGGGAAAAGCCGCTGCCGCTCGGCCCCGACGGCGCGCATGTCTTTCCGGAAATGCCGGAATGATCGGCGGCTTTCGTGATCTCGGCCGGCGCGGTCTGTTCATGTTCGATCCGGAAACGGCGCATGGAATGTCGATCGCGGCCCTGAGATCCGGCCTTGTTCCGGCGTGCCGGATCAACGATGACCCCCGCCTTCGTCAGACCGTGGCGAGACTAGATTTTGCCAATCCGCTCGGCATGGCCGCCGGTTATGACAAAAATGCCGAGGTGCCGGAGGCGCTGTTGAAGCTCGGCTTCGGTTTTACCGAGATCGGTACGGTGACGCCGAAGCCGCAATCCGGCAATCCGCGTCCACGCATCTTCCGCCTGGTGGACGACGAGGGGGTCATCAATCGCCTCGGTTTCAACAATGAAGGCCACGACGCGGCTTTCCGGCGCCTGCAGCCGATCCGCAGCAAAGGCATTATCGGCGTCAACATCGGCGCCAACAAGGACAGTCCCGATCGCATCGCCGACTACGTCGCCGGCATCCGCCGTTTCTATTCCGTGGCACGTTATTTCACCGCCAACATCTCCTCGCCGAACACGCCGGGCCTGCGCGATCTGCAGGCGCGCGAAAGCCTTTCGGCGCTGCTTTCGGCAGTGCTTGCTGCGCGCGATGAAGAGGCTGCGAAGGTAGGCAAAAGAATTCCGATCTTTTTGAAGATCGCACCGGATCTAACCGAAGAGGGCATGGACGACATCGCTGCCGAAGTGTTGGCGCATGCGCTGGACGGGCTGATCGTCTCCAACACCACGCTTGCGCGCGATGGGCTGAGGGATCAGGTCCAGGCAAAGGAAGCGGGCGGCCTGTCGGGCAAGCCGCTCTTCGAAAAGTCCACGATCGTACTCGCAAAGATGCGTCGGCGCGTCGGTGCAGCCCTGCCGATCATCGGCGTCGGCGGCGTTTCGTCGGCGGAGACGGCGCTGGAGAAGATCAAGGCCGGTGCCGATCTCGTGCAGCTCTATTCGTGCATGGTTTACGAAGGACCTGGCCTGCCGGGCCGTATCGTAAGCGGCCTCTCGAAACTGCTCGACCGTGAGCGTGTCGGCTCGATTCGCGAACTGCGTGACAGCAGGCTCAATTATTGGGCCGCCCGGAACGTCTGATCGGCTCGCTTCTTCAGGTCCACGACCAGGAAAATGCCGCGGAACAGCAGGAAGGCGTTCATGGCGAGCCACAGGCCATGATTGCCTAGAGTCGGCACGAAGATCGCAAGTGCCAATAGATAGCCGGCAAAGGACAACAGCATGCGATTGCGCATGGCGCTGGACCAGGTGGCGCCAATGAACACGCCGTCCAACAGGAAGGCTAGGACGCCCGTCAATCCGGCGATGGCGGCCCAGGGCAGGTAGATCTCGGCAGCGGCGCGAACCTCTTCAGAGGTTGTCAGCAGGCGGATCAGCGCCGGGCCTGCTATCAGAAAGAAGAGTGTGGTTCCGAGTGCCAGGCCGAAGGACCAAAGGCTGGTCAACCTCAGCCCACGGTCGAAAGCCGGACGGTAGTTGGCGCCGATCGAGCGCCCGGTGATCTGCTCGGCTGCGTTGGCGAGCCCATCGAGATAATAGGCCGACAGCAGGAAGAAGTTCATCAGCACAGCATTGGCGGCGAGCGTGACCGCGCCGAAGGAGTTGCCGATGCGGGTCATCAGCGTGAAGGCGCCGAGCAGCACGAAGGTACGGATAAGGATGTCGCGGTTGAGCGCGAAGAGCTGCTTGAGCTTGGCGGGCGATAGCAGTTCCGCGCGGGTCGGCCTGGCCTCGCCGGCAAAGCCGTTAAGCACGATGGTAAGGCCAGTGAGCATACCGGCCGCCTCGCCAATAAGCGTGCCCCAGGCGACGCCTGCAACGCCCCAGCCGAGCCAGAGACCGAGCACGAGAGCGAGGACGATGTTGACGCCGTTGATCACGGTTTGCAGCAGCAGGCCGATGCGACCCTGACCGCGTCCAAGCACGAAGCCGAGAATGGCATAGTTGGCGAGCGCCGCCGGACCTGACAGCATGCGGATCGAGAAATAGGTGCGTGTCGCCTCTGCGACGCCGCCCTGCGGACCCATCAGTTTGATTCCCAGCCAAACGAGGGCGGGCGATAGCAAGACGATCAGGATGCCGCACCCGAGCGCCGAGAGCAGCGCCCGCCAGAAAACGGTCTGCTGCTCGTGGCGGTCGCGGCGGCCAAAGGCTTGCGCCGTGAGGCCGGTGGTCGAGGCGCGCAGGAAGTTGAAACTGGCAAAGAGGAGATCGAAGAGCATGGCGCCGATCGCCAGCCCCGCAAGCGCATCCGGTTGGCCGAGATGCCCGACGACGGCGGTATCCGCAAGGCCGAGCAATGGCGTCGTCATGAAGCCGAGCGTCATCGGAAGGGCGATCGACAGCACCATCCGGTGCGTCACCTCAAAGGGCAGAACCCTCCTGCTATGCTCTCGATGATCCATATCCAATCAGCCCGTCTTCAATTCGAAGAGAGCACCATGGACCAATAGGGCTTGTCACTGGAAGAGGGAGCATAGGCAAGGGCGACGCCGAGACCGTTATAATTGCCGAGCATGTTGTGCAAATGCTTCGGCGAATTGATCCAGGCCGCCACCGCGGCGTTCACGTCGCGCTGGCCTTCGGCAATGTTCTCGGCCGCCGGCAGCTTGACGCCGCTCGCCTTGACGCGCTTGCCGAAATTGTCGCCGATACCCATCAGATGTTCCATCTTGCCGGCATCTGCCATGCGCTTGGCCTGATAGATCGCCGCCGTGCTGGCAGCCCGATCGATCTTGAGCGGCGGCAGGCCGTTCTTGGCGCGCAGGGAGTTAACGAGCGGCAGCGCCGAAGCGGTCTCGTCATTGGCCGGCGTGTTGGAAACATGGGTCGGCGGAGTGGCGCAGCTTGCGACGATGGCAGCGAGCGCAAGGCCGGCGAGGCGCAGCGCGTGGCGCCGCGTAGAAAGCGGAATGTTTGAGATCATATCAGCGGCGGTAATTGAAAAGACGGAGAATGATGAAGAGCGGAATGACAATGGTGGCGCCGAGCAGCAGATAATCGCCGAACTCGCCGAGCGCGGCAAAGCCGCTGTGCCAGAGATCGAGAAGGAAGCGGCGCAGGCCATAGAGGAAGTCGAGTGGCCGCCAGCCGAAGAATTTCATCACGAAACCGACGATCAGCGACACGATAATAAGCTTCACGAGTGTACGGCCGGGCGAGTCGCCGAGGAACCTGTTCACCTGATCGGACATGCGGCTGTCTCCATAATGCCTGTCGAGCGGTTTTGAGATAAGGCTGTGGCCTGCGACTCGCAAGCGCTTTTGCCCGATGCGTACCGAGTGCTTACCTGAAACAGGTGCCTGCCTGAAATAGGACTTGAGTTTTTTTGTGGCCGCGTCCAAAGGCGGGGACCACATAGGACCGAGACCATGCTGCCGAGCGAGCTTTCCTCCGGCGACGTCATAGCCGACCGTCGCGCAGACTATGCGAAGATGCTCGCCGAAAGCGGCGAGCCGGCAAGCGCTGCCGAATTGATGGAGCAGGCGTTGGAATTGACGCCGGGCTGGGCCGCCGGCTGGTTCACGCTTGCGACCTATCGTGAAAAAGCGGGGAATACGGAAGGTGCCATAGAGGCGCTGAACAAGGTCCTTGCCCTCGACGCCGGCGATGTCTTCGGTGCTCGGCTGAAGCTTTCTGTTTTGGGTGCGGCCGATCTGCCGGATCGGCCGCCGAGCCGCTATGTCGAGCGTCTCTTCGACGATTATGCCGACCGTTTCGAGACGTCCCTGGTCGAAAAACTCGGCTACACCGTACCGCAGAAGCTCGCGGCTCTCATCGGCGATACGGCCAGCATGCCCCGCCATTTCCGTCTTGCCGTCGATCTCGGCTGCGGCACGGGCCTGTTTGGTCCGGAAATCCGCGCGCGGGTCGATCGGCTAGAGGGGTTCGACCTGTCGAAGGGCATGCTCGCGAAGGCAGCGGAGAAGCATGTCTACGATCATCTCGGCCAGGCCGATCTGTCATTGGAACCGGAGCTATCGGGCGTTTTCGATGCCGGGCTTGAGCCACACCGCGCGGATCTGATCACCGCCGCCGACGTGCTGATGTATCTCGGCAAACTGCACGGTGTGATGGCAATCGTGCGCAAGCTCTCTGCCGACGGCGCCATCTTCGCCTTTTCGGTCGAGGATGCGCAGCAGCCGGCCGGCTATGTTTTGCGCGACTCCCTGCGCTTTGCGCACTCGGAAGCCTATGTGAAGGAAATTCTGGCCGATCAAGGCTTCGTCGTACAGAATCTCGCCCGCAGCATCATTCGCATGGATGGCGGAAAACCCGTCCACGGCATTCTGTTCATTACGCGCAAATCGCGCTGATTGTCCGAATCTTGCGAACTTCAAATAGGTCAGTATTACTTACGTATTTTCGCTTGATTGTCGCCTGAGCTTTCAGCAAAAAGCCTTTGAAACACAGGGGATAGCACATGGCGAACGCAAAGAGCGCTTTTGGCGTCTGGAATACATCCGCGACCCGGCATTCCTGGGCTGAGGACGTTCAGGGCATCATTTCCGGCAGCCTGATTTCGTCGCTCGGGCTGTTCTGCCTTTCAAGCGCCGGTCTTTTGACGGGCAGCACCGCCGGTATCGCTTTCCTCTTGCATTACGCGATTGGCGTAAATTTCGGTCTGGCCTTCTTTGCGGTCAATCTGCCGTTCTTCTATCTGTCACTAAAGCAACTCGGTCCGGTTTTCACCGTCAAGACCTTTATCGCTATCGCGCTGACATCGCTGCTCACCAACCTGCAGCCGCTGCTTTTCGATGTGGCGCACATCAATGCGCTCTGGTCGGCGGTCCTCGGCGGCATCCTGCTCGGCTTCGGGCTGCTCGCGCTCTATCGTCATCGTGCCAGCCTTGGCGGTGTGGGCATTCTGGGGATTTATCTGCAAGAGCGTTTTGGAATCAGGGCAGGGCTGGTGCAGCTTGCAATCGACCTCTGCGTGCTCGCGGTCGCTTTCGCCGTCACCACGCCCCCGGTGGTCATCTGCTCGGTGATCGGCGCGATCGCACTCAACCTTTTCGTCGCGATCAATCATCGATCGGATCGCTATATCGCCTTATAATTGCGAGTGCCTTACTGCTTGCGGTTGGGATCGGTCTCGGTGATCGCCTCTTCATGATACCAGCTATCGAAAGCAGCCGTTGCGATGCTCGTGCCGATATCGGGGGTGAGGTTCACCTTTGGACGCTGGCTTGCCGCGGTCGCGCGGGCCTTGACGGGGAGTTGGTAGATCTTTGCCGTTTCGCTTTGAGCACTGATTGCCATTCGCTGTCTCTCCCTTTTGGTGTCTAAGCGGGCGCGCTTAAAGAGACAGCTCATATATAGCAAAGTCGAACGTCGATTTCAGCAAGTTGCTCAAAAAAAATGCTGAAAGTTGAAATTATAGGCAATTTCACTGCTTAACTATTGTGGGTTGCTAATATGCTTTGCCGATTTTTCGAGCTGAGGCGAATCGGTCGATCTGCGACAAGTTGGCAGCCCTCGGCAGCTCGGTGTCTCGCGATTTAAAAGGAATCCGGCGCTTAGCTCTCCAAAAAACTGCGGAAAGGCGGCGCTGCAGCAGAATTTTCGCTGTCTGAGCAATCGGCCTCGCGATTCTGGCACGGCAAATGCATCTCCCTTGGCAGCCGTTCGTAGCGAGGAGTTTTCCGGCGGGCGCCGGCCAAGTTTTTCCTACTTCGCCTGATTAACTGTTATGAGGTGCGTAATGACGAAATATAAGCTCGAGTATATCTGGCTCGACGGGTACACCCCGGTACCGAACCTGCGCGGTAAAACGCAGATCAAGGAATTCGACGCATTTCCGACGCTCGAGCAGCTTCCGCTTTGGGGCTTCGACGGTTCGTCGACCATGCAGGCCGAAGGCCGCAGCTCCGATTGCGTGCTGAAGCCCGTCGCGATCTATCCGGATCCGGCCCGTACCAACGGCGCTCTCGTCATGTGCGAAGTCATGATGCCGGACGGCGTTACGCCGCATCCGTCCAACAGCCGCGCCACCATTCTCGACGACGAAGACGCATGGTTTGGCTTCGAGCAGGAATATTTCTTCTACAAGGACGGCCGTCCGCTCGGCTTCCCGGAATCCGGCTATCCGGCTCCGCAGGGTCCGTACTACACCGGCGTCGGCTACAAGAACGTCGGTGATATCGCCCGCGAGATCGTTGAAGAGCATCTCGACCTTTGCCTCGAAGCAGGCATCAACCACGAAGGCATCAACGCCGAAGTGGCCAAGGGTCAGTGGGAATTCCAGATTTTCGGCAAGGGCTCCAAGAAGGCCGCCGACCAGATCTGGATGGCACGCTACCTGCTGCTGCGTCTTTGCGAAAAATATGGCATCGACATCGAGTTCCACTGCAAACCGCTCGGCGACACCGACTGGAACGGCTCGGGCATGCACTGCAACTTCTCGACCAAGTTCATGCGCGAAGTCGGCGGCAAGGCCTATTTCGAAGCGCTCATGGCTCAGTTCGACAAGAACCTGCACGACCACATTGCGGTCTATGGCCCGGACAACCACATGCGCCTGACCGGCAAGCATGAAACGGCTCCGTGGAACAAGTTCAGCTACGGCGTTGCCGACCGCGGTGCTTCGATCCGCGTTCCGCACTCCTTCATCAAGAACGATTACAAGGGCTACCTCGAAGATCGCCGCCCGAATTCCCAGGGCTGCCCCTACCAGATCGCTTCCCAGGTTCTGAAGACCATCTCGGAAGTTCCGACGGCTGGCTTCGCTTCCGAAGCTGCTTGATGAAAAGATTACCTTCTCCCCCGCGGGGAGAAGGTGGCCCAACGGGCCGGTTGAGGGGGCGCTACAAGCGCGCTCGAGACCGGCCCTTTGTTTTTGAGATGAATGGCGGTGCGTGCGAACACCTCAAATGAGAGAGGGGGCATCCCTTCCCGGTAACGCCCCCTCAACCCGCTTGCGCGACCTTCTCCCCGCTGGGGAGAAGGTGTTTTCTCAGGCCGCTTTCGCATCCTTATCGATCGGATGCTGCGAGCGAAAACCGACTGCCACCCGGTTCCAAACATTGATCGCGCCGATTGCCACGGTGATCTTGACGATCTCTTCTTCACTGAAGTGCTGCTTCAGCGGTTCGAAATCGGCGTCCGGTATGCCGGTCTGGGCGATCTTGGTGACGGAGTCGACCCAGCGCAGCAGGGCGCGTTCGCGGTCGTCATAAATAGGCGATTCCCACCAGACGCACATCAGATTGATCCACTGTTCGCTGAGGCCGTCATGACGGGCTTCCTTGACATGCATGTCGACGCAATAGGCGCAGCCGTTGATCTGGGAGGCCCGCAGCTTGATCAGGTGAATGAAACGGCGCTCCAGCCCGGAGGTCTGGACGAAATTCTCCAGCGCCATGATGGCCTTATAGGAGTCCGGCGAAGCCTTGGCGAAGTTGAAACGAGGTTGCATGGTTCTCTCCTTTGGTTTGGGATCTATCGTGAGGTTCTGCGTTCGTTGAGGGCAAGGAAGGCACAGCCTCTTGCCGCGATGCTGCCGTCATCGCCCGCCGCAACATCGGCGAGGATATCGGCAATAGTGGTCTTGGCGAGCTCGGCGCGGTACACCCGCTCTGCCGCCAACATCGCCGCGCTGATGCCGCACGGCTTTGCGAAGTATTTTCCAGGCAGCGGATTTGGTCCGCGCTGACGGATTTCGGTGCAGCGAAAGGCAGGCGCCGGCCCTTCGACAGCAAGTACGATATCGAGCAGGGTGATTTCGGCCGGCAGACGCGCCAGCCTATAGCCACCCTTGGGACCAGGTACGGTGTCGAGAATGCCGGCGCCAGAAAGCGCTTGCAGATGCTTCAACAGATAACTCACCGACACCCCATGATACTCGGCAATCGCCGCGGCCGAAAGCACGCTGCCCTCAGACAGTCCGGCCAGCATTCCGACGCTGTGTATCGCCTGTTCAACGCCTTCGCCGAGTTTCATCGGTCCGTCCTCTTCATATCGTGGATATTTTTTATCCGCGATTATGAGTGGTGTCAAATCCTTTTTGTGGTCTGGAGTATGCGCCGCGGGGTATGCACTCTCCGCGACCACTGAAGCCATCGATGGGAAGTAACCAACCTCCCGCTTCCTATCCTCCGCATTTCGACTACATTTGCCTCGTGGACCAGATCGATTCCGAGCGCCGCCTTGCCTTGCCTGCCCCTTTCATCCGTTGGTTTGAGGAAAAGGGATGGCAGCCGCGTGTCCATCAGCTTGAGTTGCTGGCTCGTGCCGAAGCCGGCGAGAGCACGTTGCTGATCGCGCCAACCGGGGCCGGCAAGACGCTGGCGGGGTTTCTTCCCTCGCTCACCGATCTGACCCGGCGCGGCAAGATCCCGCCGGGCTCGGCCTTCACCGGCATCCACACGCTCTACATCTCGCCGTTGAAGGCGCTGGCTGTCGATATCGAGCGCAATCTGATGAAACCGGTCACGGAAATGGGCCTGCCGGTCTCCGTCGAAAATCGCACCGGCGATACGCCAAGCGGCAAGCGGCAACGCCAGAAGCTCAGTCCGCCGGACATTCTGCTGACGACGCCGGAGCAAGCGGCCCTGCTGCTCGCGAACCACGAAGCCGAACGCTTCTTCAAGAATTTGAAATACATCGTCCTTGACGAGCTGCATTCCCTCGTGACGTCAAAGCGCGGCCATATGCTCTCGCTCGGTCTTGCGCGCCTGCGCAAGCTTGCGCCTGATCTGCAAACCATCGGCCTGTCGGCGACGGTTGCCGAGCCGATGGACTTGCAGAAATGGCTGGTGGCGCAGGAGGAGGGGATGGAACGGCATGCCGGCCTCGTGACGGTCGAGGGCGGCGCCAAGCCTGATATTTCGATCCTCAGGACCGAGGAACACATCCCCTGGTCCGGCCACTCCGCCAAATACGCGATTCCCGATATTTGTCGCGAACTGAAAGAGCACCGGACGACACTTCTCTTCGTCAACACGCGCTCGCAGGCGGAAATGCTGTTTCAGGAGCTGTGGTCGGCAAACGACGACAATCTGCCGATCGCGCTGCATCACGGCTCGCTCGACGTCGGACAGCGCCGCAGGGTCGAAGCCGCCATGGCCGCCAATAAGCTGCGCGCCGTCGTCGCCACCTCGACGCTCGATCTCGGCATAGACTGGGGCGATGTCGATCTCGTCGTCCATGTCGGCGCCCCGAAAGGCGCATCGCGCCTTGCCCAACGCATCGGCCGCGCCAATCACCGCATGGACGAGCCGTCGAAAGCGATCCTCGTCCCGGCCAATCGTTTCGAGGTGATGGAATGCCAGGCGGCACTCGACGCCAATTATATCGGCGCGCAGGATACGCCGCCGGTCGGTGCCGGCGCGCTCGACGTCCTTGCGCAGCATATTCTCGGCATGGCCTGCGCCGAACCCTTCGACATGTTGGAGCTCTATGACGAGGTCCGCAGCGCTTCGCCGTATGCCGACCTATCCTGGGAGACATTCGAGCGCATCGTCGATTTTGTTGCCACCGGCGGCTATGCCTTGCGCACCTACGAGCGTTATGCCCGCATCCGCAAAACACCGGAGGGCCGCTGGCGTGTCTCCAATCCGCAGGTGGCACAGCAATATCGCCTGAACCTCGGCACCATCGTCGAGGAGGCGATGCTGAACATTCGCCTGGTCAAACGCAACGCGCTGGGCTCGCTTGGTCGCGGCGGAGCTCCCCTCGGCAAGGTCGAAGAGTATTTTCTGGAACAGCTTTCGCCAGGCGACACCTTTCGCTTTTCCGGCAAGGTGCTGCGTTTCGAGGGCATCCGCGAGAATGAATGCCTGGCCTCGCAGACCTTCTCCATGGATGCGAAAATCCCCTCCTATGCCGGCGGCAAGTTTCCGCTGTCGACCTATCTTGCCGATCAGGTGCGCATGATGATCGACGATCCCGATCGCCGTCATCGCTTGCCGGATCAGGTGCGCGACTGGCTCGAGCTGCAGAAGGACAGGTCGCTGCTGCCAAAGCGCGACGAGTTTCTGATCGAAACCTTTCCGCGCGGCAGCCGCGCCTACATGGTCGCCTATCCCTTCGAAGGGCGGCTGGCGCACCAGACGCTCGGCATGCTGCTGACGCGGCGGCTGGAGCGGGCCGGTGCAAAGCCGATGGGCTTCATCGCCACCGATTATTCGCTCGGCATTTGGGGCTTGGAGGATATGAGCCTGATGATCGCCAATGGCCGTCTCAGCCTTTCCGATCTCTTCGACGAGGACATGCTCGGTGACGATCTCGAAGCCTGGCTCGATGAATCCTTCCTGCTGAAGCGCACCTTCCGCAATTGCGCCATCATTGCCGGTTTGATCGAGCGCCGCCATCCCGGCAAGGAAAAAACCGGACGGCAGATGACGGTATCCGCCGATCTGATCTATGACGTGCTGCGCAGCCACGAGCCGGACCATATCCTGCTGCAGGCGACGCGGCGGGACGCCGCCACCGGCCTTTTGGAGATTGGCCGCCTTGGGGATATGCTGAAGCGAATCAAGGGCCACATCACCCATCGGGCGCTGGATCATATCTCGCCGCTTGCCGTGCCGGTGATGCTGGAAATCGGCAAGGTGCCGGTGCCGGGCGAGGCGCATGATGTGGTGCTGGCGGAAGCGGCTGACGATCTGATCCGCGAGGCCATGGAATAAGCATGCCAACGGATGAGGGTAGACCAAGTTGATGAACCGCCTGGCGCTTGCGCGAGAGATGAACGGTCAAGTGAGCAACGGATTGACGCCCGCATCGGGCGTCGAAACCGCCGTTCATGGTGTCGCCGCCGTCTGCGATCCGCTTGGCGCGCTTTATCTTCCGGATGCCGGCATCCTCGTCGTTTCCGATCTGCATCTCGAGAAGGGCGCGGCCTTCGCGCGGCGCGGCATGCTGCTGCCGCCTTACGATACGCTGGCGACACTGACGGTGCTTGCGGCTGTCATCTCCCGCTATGATCCGAAGCTCGTCGTCTCGCTAGGGGACAATTTCCATGACCGCGTGGGCTCCACGCATCTGCCGGAAGAATTCCGCAGCCTGATCGTCAACATGGCGCGCGGCCGCGAATGGATTTGGATCAACGGCAATCACGATCCGGACGGCACTGTCGATCTGCCCGGTCGCTCTGTCGATGAGATGCATTATGGCGGACTGACCTTCCGTCACGAACCGAAGGGCGGTCAGCAGACCGGCGAGATCGCCGGTCATCTGCATCCATCCGCCACCGTCCGCCGCCGCGACAAATCTGTCCGCCGCCCCTGCTTCGCCACCGACGGCGCCCGCCTGCTGATGCCCGCCTTCGGCATCATGACCGGCGGACTGGACCTGCGCCACAAGGCCATGGCCGGCCTGTTCGACCGGGAAAGTCTCATTGCCCACGTGCTTGGTCGCGACCGCATCTATTCGGTACGCTTCGGCAGTCTCTCTGCCTAAGCCGCTTTCGCGGGCTCGTAGCGCAGGATCACCGCGCCGGTCTTTAGGGGTGTGGTTCCGAGCAGCTTCATTGGAATCCGTTCCGCCGCAGGCTTGAAATGCGGATTGCCGCCGCCGAGAACGACGGGAACGAGGCAGAGGCGGATTTCGTCCACCAATCCCGCTTTCAGAAGCGTATCCGTTACTTCGGCGCTGCCGAAGACGAACATGGTCTTGCCCGGCTCTTCCTTCAATTTCCTAACTTCGGGGACGATGTCGCGAACGACTCGGGTATTGTTCCACTCCGCCTTGTCCATCGTCCGCGATGCTGCGATCTTGGCGATGCCGTTCATATAGGCGGCGATATCGGGTGTCTCAGTCGCGGTCGGCCAGTAGGCGGCCATGCCTTCATAGGTCTTGCGGCCGAAGATCAGCAGACCGCCTTCCTTGCCGAGTTCGGTCGCGTAGTGCTCCAACTCGTCGCCCCAGGCGAGCATATGGAAATCGAGATCCCAGGGTTTCGTTCCCTCGAAATAACCGTCAAGCGTCATGAGATTCCAGACAACAAGCTTTCTCATCGGTCTCCTCCTTCGCGATAACCGTATCATAATCAAAACTGGTTGCTAAAAGCAAGCAGTTGAAAATTAGCGTGACTGGTGGCAAAGTGCAAGCAGTTTTTTGGAGGTCCCTATGGACGCGCTCAACCGCTCCGGCTGCCCGATTAATCTCACCCTGGAAATCCTGGGTGACCGCTGGAGCCTGATCATCATCAGGGACATCATGTTCGGCAATCGCCGGCATTTTCGCGAGCTTCTGCAGAACTCGGAGGAGGGGATCGCCTCCAACATCCTCGCCGATCGGCTGAAGCGGCTGGTGGAGCGCGGGCTTTTGACCCGCGACGACGATCCGACCCACAAGCAGAAAGCCGTCTACAGCTTGACCGAAATGGCGATCGACCTCGTGCCGCTCTTTGCCCATATGGGGGCGTGGGGCCGCAAGCATCTGCCGGTCTCGGAGGAGCTGTCCATCCGGGCGGAGCTGTTGGAAGATGGCGGGCCGAAGCTCTGGGAGGATTTCATGGATGAGCTGAGGGCGAAGCACCTGGGCAAGGTCTTGCCGCCGGGAACGCCGTCGGTGCTCGGCCGGTTGACGGAAGCCTATTTGAACGTGGTGGAGCGGAAGAAGAGCGCTTGATGCGGCTACAGAACATGAAGAGAGTGCACACCCCCCTCTGTCACTGTCGTGACATCTCCCCCGCAAGGGGGGAGATTGGTAACCCGTGGCGCCCTCTTGCCTCAGTGACACATCGAATCCGCTGCAATTGCAATTGATTGTTTTGCGGGTAATGAGCGGCAAACTCCCAACGATCTCCCCCCTTGTGGGGGAGATGTCCCGAAAGGGACAGAGGGGGGCATCAGTGGTACGGCATATGCAAAGTTTCGTTTCAGCTTGCTGAAAATAGAACCTAGCTCTTCCGGAACACGAAGCTCGCCGTCCATCCCGTAATCACCGCCAGCAGCACCGAAAACGCGCCATAGGCGATGGGACGTTCATGGGCGGCATCGGTGATCGTCTGCTCGATGCCGGTCTTGATGACGCGCAGCGGCAGGGATTTTTCAGTCAGGAACTTGCCGCTCTTGAAGAGATAGGCGCGCACGGTATGCACGCCGTTCGGCACGTCCGCGGGCAATCTCAGCGTTGCCTTGAACAGGCTGGAACTGACGAAGCGGACGCCTGCCGGATCGCTTTCGTAAAGGCCGCCGATCTGCTGCAGCCGTCGGAAAGCCTGTCGGAATTCCGGTACATCCACGCCGCTGCCGACGAAACCGACCGGGGTGAGCTGAATATGATCCATACCGATGCCGCGATCATTCAGTTCCAGCGGCGCGGTAATGTTGTCGACGGGGCGCGTGCTCGACAGCGAATAGGCCTGCGGCACATGCTCGAAGGTCATCGAGCGAGTATTGACCCAAATGCCGAAGACCCGTTCCTTCTTGCGCACGGTGGCATTTTCGCGCGGCCCCTCCAGCACGACGACGATGTCGTATTGGCCGATAGCCAAAAGTAACTGATCGGTGTTGGAAAGCGCGCCGAAGATCGTGAGATCCGCGCCGGTGAAATCGGAGGTGATGGCGATTTCGCTGGTCGAGGTGCCGATCTCCATCGTTTCGCGTGCCGTCGTGGAGGTTGTCGGCTGGTCGAGCAGCACTTGCGCCTTCGCGCTCAATGGCGCAAGCAGGAGAGCGGCTGCGAGGATCGGGCCAAAACGTCTCATCGGCCCGCTCCTTCGAGCACGACGGAATAGATATCGGCCGGCGTGACCACCAACGCAATCGCCAGGCGCAGGCCGACGGCAAGGACGAGGAGGCCAAGCAGTGCGCGCAATTGCTCGCCGCGCAGCTTCTGACCGACCCGCACGCCATATTGCGCGCCGATAACGCCCGCCACCATCAGCAGGAAGGCCAGTACGATATCGACGGAATAGTTCGTCGCGGCCTGGACGACGGTGGTGTAGGCGGTGACGAAGATGATCTGGAACAGCGAGGTGCCGACAACGACATTGGTCGGGATACGCAGCAGGTAGATCATCGCCGGCACCATGATGAAGCCGCCGCCGACGCCCATGACGGACGTCAGGATGCCGATGCCGAAACCGAGGCCGATTACCGGTATGACGCTGAGATAGATCTTCGATTTCTTGAAACGCATCTTCAGCGGCAGACGGTGCACCCAACTGTGATGACCGGGTTTGCGGGGCCTGGCCGGCTCGTTGCGGGCGGCACGACGCATCGCATTCAGGCTCTCCCACAGCATCAACCCGCCGATCGTGCCTAGAAAGACGACGTAGAGCAGCGAGATGAAGAGATCGAGCTGGCCGATGCGTCTCAGCAGCGAGAAGATCCAGATGCCGACGGTAGCACCCGTAAGACCGCCGATCAGCAGCACCGTGCCGAGTTTCATATCCAGCGTTCCGCGGCGGAAATGCGTGATGGCGCCCGAAATCGACGAGGCGACGACCTGGTTGGCGCCGGTGGCGACGGCGACCACGGGCGGGATATTGTAGAAGATCAGAAGCGGCGTAATCAGAAAGCCGCCGCCAACGCCGAACATGCCGGAGAGAAACCCAACGGCTGCGCCCATGCCGAGAATAATGAATATATTCACCGACAGTTCTGCGATCGGCAGATAGATCGTCACGGTCTGATCCCAGTTGCAGGTATCCGAGCGCGAACGACCGGATGCCTGTGAACAATTCCCCTTTAAACAGACGATTCTAATCTGAAATGATTGCCAGAGCCTTAGGAAAAACCATGGCGCCTTTCAGCGATCGAATTCTTCTTTTCACTCTAACGCGGCATTTTCCGCGATTGTGTGACGTTTGCGCCGCAAGGCAAAGCCGGCGCGAAACCGTGGGTTACCGCCGGCGAAGCGTTCAAATGTGATGATGATCAGGTCGGTGGCCGCAAATTACAAAAGGGTGCGGGTCGCGCATGACCGGCATGCCCGAAGGCTTCATCGATCCGAGATGAAGCCTTCCATCTATTTGTTGCGAGCCAGAAGTTCCTTGACGACCTGGTCGGTCACCCGGCCGTCCTGCGGCAGGCCGACCGATTTTTGGAAGCTCTTCAGCGCGGCGACCGTCTTGCCACCCATGTTGCCGTCCGGCGGGCCGGCGTCGAAGCCGTTATTGTTGAGGATCGCCTGGATGTTGCGGATCGCCTTCTTCATGTCGATCGAAGCGGTATTGACGCCCTTGCCGGTCGTCCATTCCTCGGGGATAGTCGTGCCGTTCGCCTTGGCGTCGAGCGGTTGCGCCTTCCAGAGGTCGACTTTGGCGCGGGCGCTTTCGAGTTCGTCCTGCTTCATGGCGTTCGCCACTTCGTCGCGCTTCTGCGCGGCGTCCTTGTCGCCGCCCTTGGCGGCGATCGCGAACCATTTGTAGGATTCCTGCAGGTCCTGCTTCACGCCGTTGCCGCGCGCATAGAGAATGGCAAGATTGAACTGGCTGTCGGACACGCCGAGATTGGCCGCCTTGATGAACCAGTTCGCCGCGGTCGGATAGTCCTGCGGGCTGGCTGCACCCGAAGCATAGAGGACGGCGAGGTTGTGCATGGCGCTGGCATTGCCCTGATTGGCGGCCTGCTCGTAATAGTCTTTGGCCTTGGCAAGGTCGCGCTCCAGGCCATTGCCCTTTTCGTACATGCTGGCGAGCCGGTATTGCGCCGGCGCAAAACCCTTGTCGGCGGAAAGCTGATACCAGTTTGCTGCCTGCTTGAGATCGGCCGTGACGCCGCGGCCATCCGTGTAGCGCACGCCGATTTCGAACAGAGCGACGGGATCGCCGGATTTTGCGGCGGCAACGAGCGTCGGCGGCTGGATGCCGTCAGGCACGGTGATGGCGGCGGTCGGCGCGGATGCCTGCGCCGCAGCGGTTGCCGGGGTAGCCGTGGCATTGGCGGGCACGAAGGCTGCGGTTTGCTGGGCCGGCGCGGCGCTACCGGCTGGCGCCAGCGTTTCGCTGGCCTGTTTCCCGTCCAGGGGTGCGGCGGTCGTCAGATGATCGTTCGTCGGTGCGGTGGCCGGATTTGTCGGCGCTGTAGAGGATTGCATGGTTGCTGCAGCATCGGCAGCCGGTGCTTCTGTGGCCGGTGCTTGGGTGGCGGGCGCATTCGTTGCAGCCTGAGCGCCCGGTGCCGGCATTTGAGCTGCATTGGCGGAGGCGCCGTTTGCCGCGCTGCTTTCGCCAGTGGAGGTCAGCACCGAGATTTCCGCCGCAGGCGGCGCCTTCTGGCCGCGCGTCAGCGTATTGACGAGCGGGAAGGCCATGATGGCGAGCAGGGCCGCGCCGATAGCGAGCAGGATCGGCCGGCGGAAGCGCGAGAATGCGCCGCGCTTCTTGTCGCCGTTCTTGGGGGCAGGCGCCGAGCGCTGCGTCTGGTCGACTTCCATTGCGGCTGCCTGCGCGGCACGGCGGGCAGCGGCGATATAATCGGCGCGTTCGTTTTCACTTGGTTGTTTGGTAGTGCCGCTGCGCGCGGCATTCTGGCTGGCGCGCACACGTTCCAGGATTTTCTTGATATCGGGCGCCCCCGAGCCTGGCTCGAGCAGCTCGTTTGCTTCCTCGGCCGGCATCATGTCGACCGGATCGATCGACGGCGCCTGCTCGATGACAGGCCGGTCGGGCAGGAAGATAGGTTCGGCCTTCTCGGGCATGAAGAAACGTCTGCCCAGGCTGGCGAGCAGGCTGGTTTTACCCCCTTCCTTCTTCGCCGCGGCCTTGATCTCCGCCTTGGTAACGGCTTCCACTGCTTGCGCGACGGCAGCTTCCGGCGAGGTCGCGGGTTCGGCAGGGGCAACGGTGCGGATTACCGGTCCGGCCTTGCGCGGCGCCGCCAGAGGCGGTTTCACCGTCGAGGTGTCGGCAGGAGCAAAAACGTCGCTTTCGAATTTTGCGGCAGGCATGGCGAGCGCCGGCTGGCGATGTTCCATGTGGTCCAGCCGGTCGGCGATCTGCAGCAGCGTGCCGTGCAGCGCCTCGAACGTGCGATGCGTGCGCTCGTCGCTGCTGCGGCTGAGGTCTTCGAGATGGCGAAGGTCTTCGGCCAATGCCGTCATCGCCGACATGTCGGCGGCAGTCCCGCCATGGCCGAGCATGCCTTCGCGCGAATAGGCCTCGACGACCGCTTCCGCCGCATGGCGCGCAGCTTCGATGATGTATTCGTCATTGGTCGCCATGTAATCTTCGATCGCACTCATGCGGCGATCGAGATCGGGGGGAATATGGTCGGCGACGGCCCGCGGCTCGTGCATCAGCAGCGTCGAGAGATGGGCGATCTGCTCTTCGAGATTGCGCAGCGCCTGCGTATCGGTCGGCGGCGCCGCGGTGCTCGCCTCCAGCCGCATGGCGATATCGGAAAGACGGCCTTCTAGCCGGCGGACGGCGCCATCGTCGAGATTTGCGGCCGGATGCGGCGGATGGAAATCCATTTCGTCGATGCGCCGTGCCAGATAATCCAGCCGTTCGGCCAGCGCATGATCGACCGAGCCCTGTTCCAGCGCGTCGATTTTGCGGGAGATGTCGGCGAGGTGGCTGACCAGTTCCGGCTGCGGCGCCGCCCTCTGTGAGCGCTCCATCAGATAGGAGAGTTGATCCAGGCGCTCTTCCAGCCGGGCGGCCGCCTTGGCATTGCCGAGTTCGTCGATGCGCATCGCCAGCGCTTCAAGGCGCCCGGAAAGATCGTCCGCCGGCTGGCGCCGTGCCGCGTCGCGGCTCATCATGTCGATCTGGTCGGCAAGACCGCTGATGCGGCCTTCGAGCCGCTGCATCGCCTGATCCTGCGGCTGGATCATGCCGCCGAAGCTTTCCACGGCGGTGGCGATCGACAGCAGCTTGTCTTCCAGCGCATGCACTGCGGGGCTGTCGCTCATGCTGCCCAGATGCTGCTTGATATCATCCAGGCGATAGGCGAGCGACACCAACTCGTCCTGCAGACCGGTCGTGTCGATCGCCTGAACCTGGCGCTCGACATGGTGCAGCGAATCCTCGCGGGCAAGCCCATCCATCAGCGAGCGCAGTTCTTCGAACTCCGCCTTCAGCCCGGCCGTTTCCGGCTGGCCGGGATGACCGGCGAGCTGGCTGATACTGTCGGCAAGCCGCGCCATGTCCTCACGCACATCGGCGGCAAAATGCTTGTCCTCGGCATTGTCGCGGATGTCGCGGATTTCGGCGCGCAAGGCGCTGACTTCGCGGGTAATGCTCTCGGCGATATCGCGTTTCAGGTCTTGCCGCAGATTGACCAGCGCCTGGGCGATATCGACGGAGCTTTCGGGGGCGGAGCGCAGGGCCGACGGCAAAGGCTGCCGCGAAGGCGGATTTTCGCCAAGGCGCCCGCCAAGCGGTTGCCGCTCGGCAAGCGGAGCTTCCTCACGGCGAGCATGCAGGCGCTCGCGGCTTGCCTCGAGCGCACGCTGGCGCTGGCGGATTTCGGCAAGCGGATCGGGCCGTAAATCGGTTTCCGCACGTTCGGTGCGAAGAGGACGCTCATAAGGACGTCCGGCGTAGGCGTCCCGCTCGGTACGTGGCGTGCGATCGGAAAGAGGAGCGCGCTCCGGCATCGGGGTCCGCTCCGGCGCCGCGGCATAACCGTTCGCGACACGTTGGCGCGTGTCCCGCGCTGCAGCCGTGCCCATCAGACCTTCGATGCGCGCTTCCAGCCCCTCGATGGTGCGGCTCAACGCATCCAGCGACGTCCAGTCGCCCGTGCCGGTAGGATTTGATCGCGATCCGCTCATCTTCTTGCTCGCTTCGACATATGGACCACTCAAAGGCCATCTTCGCTTGTGGGAAAGCAGCTTCGCGGGTTCGCGCGCAGACCGCATCCCACCGTTCGGAAAGAAATAATTTATTAGGCTTTCCTCAGGCTGAACCGCGAAACGGCGCTCCATCAAGCTAAAGATGAAGGAAACGCGAAGCATCGCTGCTCATCCCGCACAATTCACGAAACGTGGTAAACAACCCGTTAAGTTTTTGCCGATTTCTTAACCTTTTATTTTGGTCTTGTTATTGAATATGCTCATATTCTTATGGATTTGGCGGGGCTGCTGCTGGTGAGATCGGCGCGTTAAACGTCAATCATTGCCTCCGTCTTGCTGTGGGCTCGATGGACGGAAGTAATGAATCCTTAAAATTGAGCGCCATTATCCTTTTCTCAACTGAGTTGTGGAATCGTGGATTGATTTGAATATCCTTGGGAGTCGAGCGCGTGCCGCCATCCATCACCCGTGAACCGGATCAGGCGCGTCACATCCCGGCTCTTGATGGGTGGCGCGGGCTGGCAGTCATCATGGTCTTGATGGGTCATTTCGGAGCCGATGGATATCTGCCGGGTTTCAGCACTTTTGGCGTGGATCTGTTCTTCGTGCTGTCGGGACGGTTGATGGCGGACATTCTCTTCGTCAAACAAATGCCGCTTCCGACGTTCTGCGCCAGACGGTTTGCGCGCGTTTATCCCACATTGTTTATTTTCATATTGGTCATCGGCCTGGCGTTTCACGGTAGGGTCGGTGAATTTGGCCTGAACGTTGCCGCTTTTGCGCTGACCTTCACCTTGAACTATGCCACCGTTTATGGGCTGCCTGTTTCCCTGCTGGACCATATTTGGTCTCTATGCGTCGAGGAGCATAGTTATATCCTGCTGGCTCTGATTGCCTTCGCCACTCGCTCGCGGAGCAAACACGTCCCGTCGGGCACCATTCTCGCGGTTGGATTGATGGCCTTGATCAATGGTGTCGTTCGACTCCACACGGCGGAAGGAGATCCGGGTCTGGTGCTTTGGCGTACCGATGTCGCTATGGCTGGGATATTCATCTCTGCCGCCTTTTACGTTGTTCTCAGACCGAGACTGCATCGGGACAGTTGGACATGGATCGCGCCATGCGCTTTGGCAAGCGCGATCTTGGCGCGGGTATTTGGCCTGGATGCTACAGTCTTTTTCGGCGTCAAGACGATCCTGCTGGCGATGGCCGTCATCGGGATAGAATATTCCGCTCCATGGTTCCGCAGGAATTTCGAAGGCAATGTGCTCCGCTTTGTCGGGCAATGCTCCTTCTCGATCTATCTGTGGCAGGAACCTTTTTTTAAGCTGACCGGCTTGGGCGTCGTGCCGCCTGTTTTCCTGCTTGTCCTGGGGATTGCCTGTGGTGTGGCAAGTTATTACCTCATCGAACGTCCTCTGCGCGCAAGGTTCAGTGCCATGTTGAGCCGCCAGGCCCCCACACAAACTTTCGCCTGATCGCCATCGCCCCCACCCTACCTAAAAATTCGCTTTGCCGCGCAAATTTGACGTTTACGCAAACGTCAATATTTTGTAAGGCTAGGTGAAAGGCCGGAATACGAGTCCCGGCGGCGAATTGGAGGAATTCGAAAGATGCCAGTCTACAAGGCCCCGGTGAACGATACGCTTTTCGTCCTGAATGATGTGCTCGGGCTGGAACGCTACAACAATCTGCCGGGTTTTGCCGAAGCCAGTCCCGACATGATCGAGGCGATCGTCGGCGAAGCGGCCAAGATGGCGGAAGAGGTGCTTTTCCCGCTGAATTATTCCGGCGATCAGGAAGGCTGCGTGCGTCACGATGACGGCAGCGTTTCGACGCCGAAAGGCTTCAAGGAAGCCTACCGGGCTTATTATGAGGGCGGTTGGCTGGGCCTAGCGGTGCCGGAGGAATTCGGAGGGCAGGGGCTGCCCTACACGCTGCATTGCGCTGTCGGCGAATATACCTCCGCCGCCAATATGTCGCTGATGATGTATCCGGGCCTGACGCAAGGCGCGATCGCCGCCATTCTCGTGCATGGCTCCGAGGAGCAGAAGCGGACCTATCTGCCCAAAATGGTCGAGGGTACCTGGTCCGGCACCATGAACCTTACCGAGCCGCATTGTGGCACCGATCTCGGCCTGCTGCGCACCAAGGCGGTTCCGCAGGCCAATGGCAGCTATAAAATCTCGGGCCAGAAGATTTTCATCTCCGCCGGCGAACACGACATGACGGACAATATCGTGCATCTGGTGCTCGCCCGTATCGAGGGCGCGCCGGAGGGTACCAAGGGCATTTCGCTGTTCATCGTGCCGAAATTCATGGCCAAGCCGGACGGTTCGCTGGGCGCGCGCAACGCGGTCTCCTGCGGCGCAATCGAGCACAAGATGGGCATTCACGGCAACGCTACCTGCGTCATGAACTATGACGAGGCCACCGGCTTCCTGATCGGCGCCGAGAACAAGGGCCTCAACGCCATGTTCGTGATGATGAACGAGGCGCGCCTCGGCGTCGGCCTGCAGGGTCTGTCGGTTGCCGAAATCGCCTATCAGAATGCCGTCGCCTATGCCCGCGAGCGCATTCAGGGCCGCTCGCTTTCCGGCCCGAAGGCGCCGGACAAAAAGGCGGACCCGATCATCGTTCATCCCGATATCCGACGCTCGCTGATGACCATTCGTGCCTTTAATGAGGCCGGCCGCGCCTTCCTGCTGTGGACGGCACTGAAGTCCGATATTGCCCATCGCTCGCCGGACGAGAAGGAGCGTCAGGCGGCCGATGATATCCTCGGCCTGGCAACGCCGATCCTGAAGGGCGTCATGACCGACAAGGGCTTCGAGCATGCCGTCTTGGCCCAGCAGGTTTTCGGTGGTCACGGCTATATCGAAGAACACGGCATGAGCCAGTATGTCCGTGACGCCCGTATCACCATGATCTATGAAGGCGCCAACGGCATCCAGGCGCTCGATCTCGTTGGCCGCAAACTGGCGCTGAACGGCGGCCGTGCCGTCATGGCGCTGTTCAAGGAGATTGGCGACTTCTGTGAGGAAAACCGCAACGACGAGCAGATGGCGTTCTACACCAAGCATCTGAAGAAGGGCTTGAACGACGTGCAGGCCGCGACCATGTGGTTTATGCAGAACGCCATGGCCAAGCCCGACAATGCCGGCGCCGGCTCGACCGACTACATGCATCTCTTCGGCATCGTTGTCCTCGGCTATATGTGGGCGAAGATGGCAAAGGCCGCGCAAGCTGGTCTTAGGAGCGGCGACAGCACGCGCGAGGATTATCTGAAGAACAAGCTTGTCACGGCGCGGTTCTACATGGAGCGCATCATGCCGGAAACGGCGTTGCGCAAGGCGCGCATCGAAACCGGCGCCGACACGATGATGGAACTGGCGGCGGAAGCGTTTTGACTGGACTTACCTTCTCCCCGCCGGGGAGAAGGATGCGCGTAAGCGCAGGTTGAGGGGGCGTTGCACCGTAAGGCTGCCTTTCGCTTGCCGCTCAAGGCCCTCGGGATCTATCCCTCGGCCCCCTCATCTGCCCTCCTGAGCTTGTCGAGGGGCGGGCACCTTCTCCCCAAGCGGAGAAGGAGGAGTTCGCGGCCACTGGTCGCTGTATGCAGAATTTGAAGGCGGCTTGCCGCCGCAGGGAGATGAGACATGACCGAGGTTTTCATTTACGACCATGTGCGCACGCCGCGCGGACGCGGCAAGAAGGACGGGGCGCTGCATGAAGTGCCCTCCGTCCGCCTTGCCGCTAGGACGCTGGAGGCGATCCGCGATCGCAACGGGCTCGATACGAAGACGGTCGACGACATCATCATGGGCTGCGTCGATCCGGTGATGGATGCCGGCGCCGTCATTCCGAAGGCAGCCGCCTTCGAAGCGGGTTATTCGACCACGGCCCCCGGCATGCAGATTTCCCGCTTCTGCGCCTCGGGTCTCGATGCCGTGAATTTCGGCGCGGCCAAGATCGCGCAAGGAGCCGATGATATCGTCATCGCCGGTGGCGTTGAGAGCATGTCGCGCGTCGGGCTCGGCATGTCCGGCGGTGCCTGGTTCATGGATCCCTCGGTGAACTTTCCGGCCTATTTCATGCCGCAGGGGGTGTCGGCAGATCTGATCGCCACCAAATACGGTTTCTCCCGCGATGACGTCGATGCCTATGCCGTCGAGAGCCAGAAGCGGGCGGCAAATGCCTGGGAAAAGGGCTATTTCAAGAATTCCGTCGTGCCGGTGAAGGATATCAACGGCCTAACGATCCTCGACAGGGATGAGCATATGCGTCCCGGCACCGACATGCAGGCGCTGGCTTCGCTCAATCCGTCCTTCCAGATGCCCGGCGAAATGGGCGGCTTCGAAGCCGTCGCCATTCAGGCCCATCCGGAAATCGAACGCATCAACTATGTGCACCACGCCGGCAATTCCTCCGGCATCGTCGATGGCGCCGCCGCCGTTCTGCTCGGCTCCAAGGCTGGCGGCGAGAGCATGGGGCTGAAGCCGCGCGGCCGCATCAAGGCTTTCGCCAATATCGGCTCCGACCCGGCGCTGATGCTGACCGGACCCGTCGACGTCACGGAGAAACTGCTGAAGCGCACCGGCATGACGCTTGCCGATATCGATCTTTTCGAGCTTAACGAGGCCTTCGCTGCCGTCGTGCTGCGCTACATGCAGGCTTTCGACATCGGGCACGACAAGATCAACGTCAACGGCGGCGCTATTGCCATGGGCCATCCGCTCGGCGCCACCGGCGCAATGATCCTCGGCACGGTGCTGGACGAGCTGGAGCGCCGCGATCTCAATACGGCACTCGTGACACTCTGCATCGGCGCCGGCATGGGCACGGCCACGATCGTCGAACGCGTCTGAGGGGAGCGGAAACAATGACTTACACGAATTTCACCGTCGAGACCGACGCGGATAGCATCGCACTCGTCACCTGGGACATGCCCGGCAAATCGATGAACGTCTTTACCGCCGAGGTGTTGGAGGAACTGAATACCATCATCGATGCGACCGTTGCCGACAAGGCGATCAAGGGCGTGGTCATTACCTCGGGAAAATCCTCCTTTTCCGGCGGAGCGGATCTGTCGATGATCAAATCGCTCTTTTCGGTCTATCAGGACGAGAAGGCGCGGAATCCGGCGACGGCGGCGCAAAAGCTCTTTGATCTCGTCGGCCGGATGACCGGCCTGTTCCGCAAGCTTGAGACCTGCGGCAAGCCCTGGGTTTCCGCCATCAACGGCACCTGCATGGGCGGAGCGCTGGAGATGTCGCTCGCCTGCCATGGCCGCGTCGCTTCCAATGCCAAGAGCGTCAAGCTGGCGCTGCCCGAGATCAAGGTCGGCATCTTCCCTGGCGCCGGCGGTACGCAACGCGTGTCTCGGCTGGCCGATGCGCAATCGGCGCTGCAGATGATGACGACGGGCCAGTCGCTGACTGCGGCGCGCGCCAAGGCAATGAACCTTGTGCATCAGGTCGTCGAACCGGATCAGCTTGTTCCGGCGGCCAAGCAGATGATCAAGGATGGGCTGAAGCCTGTCGCTCTCTGGGACGAAAAGGGTTTCAAGGTGCCCGGCGGCGGCATCTGGACGCCGGCCGCCGCGCAGCTTTGGCCGGCTGCCCCGGCAATCCTTCGCCGCGAGACATCTGGCAATTATCCGGCCGCGCTCGCCATCCTCAAATGCGTCTACGAAGGCCTGCAGGTTCCCTTCGATACAGGCCTGAAGATCGAGCAGCGTTATTTCACGCAGGTGCTGCAGACGACCGAAGCCTATTCGATGATACGCTCGCTGTTCATCTCCATGCAGGAACTTGGCAAGGGCGCCCGCCGTCCGGCCGGTCAGCCGAAGACGGAGCTGAAGAAGGTCGGCGTCGTCGGCGCCGGCTTCATGGGTGCCTCGATCGCCTATGTCACTGCGGCGGCCGGTATCTCCGTTACCCTGATCGATCGCGACATGGAAGCGGCCGGAAAGGGCAAGACGGTCGCGGAGGGTCTGGTTAAGGAATCGGTTGGTAAGGGGCGTCTTACTCAAGACGATGGCGAGGCACTGCTTGCCCGCATCACGCCTTCGGCCGACTATGCCGATCTCAGCGATGTCGATCTCGTCATCGAGGCGGTGTTCGAGGATCGCGATGTAAAAAAAGCGGTCATCGAGGCGGTCGAAGCCGTACTGCCCGCGGGCGCGGTCTTTGCCACCAACACCTCGACGCTGCCGATCGCCGGCCTTGCGAAGAATTCCAAGCGTCCGGCTGATTTCGTCGGCATCCATTTCTTTTCGCCCGTCGAGAAGATGCTGTTGACCGAAGTCATTCTCGGCAAGGAGACGGGGGACCGCGCCCTTGCCGTTGCGCTTGATTATGTCGCCGCCATCAAGAAGACGCCGATTGTCGTCAACGACACCCGCGGCTTCTTCGTCAATCGCTGCGTGCTGCGCTACATGTCGGAAGCCTATGACATGCTGATCGAAGGCGTGCCGCCGGCCATGATCGAAAATGCCGCCAAGATGGCGGGCATGCCGGTCGGGCCGTTGGCGCTGAACGACGAAGTCGCCATCGACCTGTCGCTGAAGATCCTCAAGGCCGCCGTCGCCGATCTCGGTGACAAGGCTGTCGACGTTAGGCACATGCAGTTGGTCACGCGCTTGGTGGAAGAGGAAGGCCGCTTCGGCCGCAAGAACTCCAAGGGCTTTTACGATTATCCGCCGAAGCCGGGCAAGAAGTCGCTTTGGCCGGGGCTGAAGGATCTCTATCCGCAGAAGAAGGCCGAGGAGATCGATGTCAACGTCCTGAAGCAGCGCTTCCTCGCCACCATCGCGCTGGAGGCGGCGCGGACCATGGAAGAGGGCATCGTCACCGATCCGCGCGAAGCCGATGTCGGCTCCATCCTCGGCTTCGGTTTCGCACCCTACACCGGTGGTGCGCTCTCCTACATCGACGGCATGGGCGTCAAGACCTTCGTCGACCTCTGCGAAACGTTGGCAGCAACTTACGGCAGGCAGTTCAAGCCCACGGCGCTGCTGAAGGATATGGCGGCGAAGGGTGAGACGTTTTATGGGCGATTTGACCCGTATGGCGTGAAAACGGCGGCGTAAAAGAGCTTTCTCTCCCAAAAGAGAACATGGCTACGCAAACCTGCGAAAAATAAAGGGCCGCTCCTGTCGGAAGCGGCCCTTTCTATTCGTCCTCTGCTCAGTTCCATCACAGAGGAGACGAGAGATGGCCGAAATCATTGGAAACCGCGAAGAGGCTGACGCCATTTTTGCGATGCTTGTCGCTTGGGCGATGGCGATCGGAGAAAAGAACACCGCCGGGGTCCTGTCGCATGTCACTGACGACATCGTGGAATTCACTTTGGCGCCGCCGCTGCAATACAAGGGCAAGGATCGGCATGGCCTGCAGGGCTGGTTCGATACCTGGCAGGGACCGATCGAAGGCGATGTCGAAGACCAGAAGCTGACGATCGGCGGGGATATCGCGTTCTGGAGCGGCTTGACGCACATGCTGGGTACCAAGACCGACGGCACCAAAGTCGACCTCTGGTTCCGCCAAACGCTTGGCCTCAGGAAGGAAGCCGGTGTCTGGAAGATCGCCCATGATCACACATCGGTTCCCTTCGCCATGGACGGCAGCGGCTTGGCGGAGCTTGGATTGAAGCCGTAATCGCCGCTTTAGGCTGGCGCCGTGACCTTTCTTAGCCCTGCCCTCAACGCCAGCACGCCGCAGACGATCAGGGCCAGAATGGCGGCCGCATAGATATCCGTCGTTGCCGTGAAGCCGACCGCCTTCGATAAAAACCCGGCCAAAATGGCGGGCAGGCTGAAGGCGAGATAGCTTTGGATATAAAAGGCCGAGAGCAGGCCAGCGCGTTCGTCGGGCTTGGCCAACGGCATGATGCTGCACACGGCTCCCATGAAATTGGCGCCGAATCCGGTGCCCGCGATCAGCGTGCCGGCGATAAGAACCGGCACCTCGGCCGAATGCACGCCGGCGACCACGGCGAGAATGCCGAGCGTCATGGTCGATATGCCGAAGGTCAGTGTGGTTGCCGCAGATTTTTTGCGCAGCAAAAACACGGAAGCGGCGCCACTGATCGTCAGCGCTGCAACGACCGAACCGCCGACGAGCGGTGCGGTGCTCCCCGTCGTGGCGCTGATCAATGATGGGACGAGCGAGAGATAGAAGCCACCTAGTGCCCATACTGCGACATTGATCGGCGTCAGCGCCAGCAATGTCCGGCGGGCTTGCGGGGGAATGGCAACTTCGGGCTTCAATGAGGCAATGACGCCCGCTCTGCGGCGGGTGGTTTCAGGCGTTGTCCAAATCAGGAGGGCCTGTATCACGAGAAGGACAAGCACGACGGCATAGACGAGAAGTGTGGGCGCGGGCGCATATTGCGCCAGCGCGCTGGTTCCAAACGCGCCGACCGCCATACCGATCAGCGGTGCGATGCTGTTGGCCACCGGACCCTTGGCCGGATCGAGATCGACGAGGGCGGCGCCGATCGAGCTTGCTGCCGCACCCGTGGCGAAGCCTTGCACGATACGCGCGGCAATCAGCCAATTCGCGCCACTGGCCGTTAAAAACAGCGCCATCGCCACCATATTGAGGATGAGCGAGGCAAAGATAACCGGCCGTCGTCCGAGATGATCGGAAATCGAGCCGACGATCAGAAGCGAAATGAGGAGCGCGAAGGCATAGACGGCGAAGATCACCGTGATCAGCACCGGCGAGAAGGCGAAGACTTGCTGGTAGATTCGATAGAGTGGCGTCGGTGCAGAGGAGGCGGCAAAGAACGTGGCGCTGGTGGCGGCGTGAAAGAGCGGTGCTAATCGCCGGCCAAACGACTGCGGCGAATTGGCGGTGGAATCCATCGTGGTCATCGACTAATATCCTGGCTTAAAGCAAAAAAGTTGCGTTAAGCAGATGTAGTGTACCGCAAAGCTAAAAGCAAATAATTTGCATTAGTGGCGTGTCACCACTTCTGACGTGATACAAGCGACAAAGGGAAGGATTGGCATAAGTTGATGGTTTCAAAAGAAAATCCCCGCCCCGGCGGCCGCAGCGCCAGGGTTCAGGCAGCGGTGCATCAGGCGGTTCGCGAGATGTTAGCCAGGATGGAACGCGCCGATGTCACGATCCCGCTCATCGCGCAACGCGCTAATGTAACGCCATCAACGATCTATCGCCGCTGGGGCGATCTGCAGGAGCTGCTGGCAGATGTCGCAGCTTCCCGCCTGCAGCCGGAAACGGAGCCGCTCAAAACCGGCAGCGGCAGGAGCGACCTGCAGGCCTGGGCCGAGCAATATGCCGACGAAATGTCCTCGGGCGCCGGCCGGCAGATGATCCGCGATATCCTGGCGGTGTCTGGTACGGCGAATGCGGAGAAGTGCGCGGGCTACACGCAGCAGCAATTGCGCGTCATTATCGCCCGGGCGGAAGAGCAGGGCGAGGCCTTTCCGACGCTCACCGAACTGATGGACTTCGTCATCTCGCCGATCATGTACCGCATTCTCTTCGATCAGGTGCCGAACAGCGACTATATTCATGGCCTGATCTCTCGGGTCATGTCGAAGGTGCGGCCAAGTCCTGAAACTACGGAAACAACAGTTGGTGTGTCCGGCGCCTGACGGCTCCTTGCTGGGTTCGCTTCTTCCGCTGGTTTAGGTGGCATGCCCGCAACCGGCCAAAAGTAAGACAGCGATTATGTTTGAAAAATGCTGCGGCCAGTGATTCCCTTGGGATATGCAGCATCGATATGCCTATCGCGCCATTTCGCTATTGAAGAACCGCGGTAAAGATGATGCTAATGGTTGCTGAATAGATTCAACGGCAACGCAAAGGGGATCATTCGATGCTCAATGAGTTCAAGGCTTTTATCGCCCGTGGGAACGTCATGGATCTCGCGGTCGGCGTGATCATTGGTGGCGCCTTTGGCGGTATCGTCAAGTCGCTGGTGGACGATATCATCATGCCGATCGTCGGCGCCATTTTCGGCGGCTTCGATTTTTCGAATTATTTCCTCCCGCTCTCATCCAACGTCAATGCGCCGACGCTGGCCGCGGCCCGCACACAGGGCGCGGTTTTCGCCTACGGCAATTTCATCACCGTCCTCATCAATTTCCTCATCCTGGCCTGGATCATTTTCCTGATGGTGAAGGGCGTGAACACGTTGCGCAAGCAGGTCGAGCGCAAGCAGGCGAGGGGCGAGGAAACAGCACCGCCGCCGGCCGATGTGCAATTGCTCACCGAAATCCGTGATCTCTTGGCGAGGCGCCCCGCGCTCTGAGGCGCGTTTTCCGTCCTTGTCTTCAGCGCCGGCCCATCAATGGCCGGGGCTCATTCATCACCAAAATCGATTGGTCGCTCAGTCAAAGTCATAGGATTTGCCCGCCGAATTGCTCTAAGAAGGCGGAAACCGGAGACTTTGCATGTCGATATTGGATAGCCTCAGCCCTCGTGCGCTGACCGCGCCCGAAAGCGGGATTGTGGAAGTCGTGAACTATGCCCGTGGGCGCGATGGCCTGCTGCCGCTCTGGGTCGGCGAGGGCGATTTGCCGACGCCGGATTTCATCAACCGCGCGACCATGGCCTCGCTCAACGCCGGTGAAACCTTCTACACCTGGCAGCGCGGTATCCCGGAGCTGCGCCAAGCGCTCTCCGATTATTATGGACGGCATTTCGGCGTCTCGCTTCCGATGGAGCATTTCTACGTCACCGGCTCGGGCATGCAGGCGATCCAGCTCTCGGTGCAGGCGATCACCTCGCCCGGCGATGAGATGATCTATCTGTCGCCGGCCTGGCCGAACATCGCGGCTGCGCTCGAGATCGCCGGCGCCCGCTCCGTCGCGGTGCCGCTGCAGTTCGACAACGGCAAGTGGACGCTTGATCTTGAGCGTCTGAAGGCGGCGATCACGCCAAAAACCAAGGGTCTCTTCATCAACACTCCCTCCAACCCGACCGGCTGGACGGCGATGCATCAGGACCTCAGGAATATTCTGGCGCTTGCCCGGGAGTACGGTCTCTGGATTATGGCCGACGAGATCTATGCGCTCTACTACTACGCCGGCGGCCGGGCGCCCTCCTTCCTCGACATCAAGGAGGCTGACGATAAGATCCTGTTCGTCAACTCCTTCTCGAAGAACTGGTCGATGACCGGCTGGCGCGTCGGCTGGATCGTGGCGCCTCCCGAGCTTGGCCAGGTGATCGAAAACCTCGTGCAATATTCGACCTCCGGTGTGGCGCAGTTCATGCAGAAAGGCGCCGTTGCCGCACTGAATGAAGGCGACGATTTCGTCCGCTCCAACATCGCCAAGGCCGCTCGTTCGCGCGATATCCTCTGTGACGCGCTGATCGCCACCAACCGTGTCCACACGTTGAAGCCGGATGGCGCTCTCTATTTTTTCCTGAAGATCGACGGCGTTACTGACAGCCGCAAGGCCGCCCTCGATATCGTCGACAAGACGGGCGTCGGTCTGGCACCCGGTACGGCCTTCGGCAAGGGCGGCGAACTTTTCATGCGTGCCTGTTTCCTGCGCGATCCTGTGCAGATTGCCGATGCTGCGGAGCGGCTGAGCCGGTATATCTTGAGTCTTTGAGCGTTACCTTCGCCCCAACGGGGAGAAGGCCGCGCTCTACGCGGGTTGAGGGGGCATTGCACCGTGAGGCGGCGGCGAACAGTCCTTGAAACATGAAATCTTCCGGTAACGCCCCTCAACCGCGCCTTTGGCGCACCTTCTCCCCTTGGGGCGAAGGTATTTTCCGCCGTTCGATAAAATTCGAGCAATCCCCGAAAATCCCGCCTAACCATAGGAACAATCTTCCCTTGGCGGCAGCCTGCTCAACCCCTGCTTTTAATCAAATCCGTAAGAAAGCGGGCTTCATATGCTTCTCATATTACTTTGCAGGGGCGCGAAGAATGACAGTGTTGGTGACAGGCGGTGCTGGGTATATCGGCAGCCATATGGTCTGGAAATTGCTCGATGCCGGCGAGGATGTGGTCGTCCTCGACCGTCTTTCCACCGGCTTTCGCTGGGCAGTCGCGCCGGCGGCACGCTTCTATCTCGGCGATGTCGCCGACGAAGTGTTGCTGCAGAAGATCTTCGCGGAAAATGATATCGACGCCGTCATCCATTTCGCCGGCTCCGCCGTCGTGCCCGTGTCGATCGAAGATCCGCTTGCCTATTACGACAATAACACCGGCAAAACCCGCGTCCTGACGAGCGCGGCGATCAAGGCCGGTATTCGCCATTTCGTCTTCTCCTCCACCGCCGCCGTCTACGGCCCGCAGGCGTCCGACGAACCGGTGCGGGAAAACGCTCCGCTGCGGCCGGAAACCCCCTATGGGCAATCCAAGCTGATGTCGGAATTGATGCTGCGCGATGCCGCCGCCGCTTACGATTTCAGCTATGTGGCACTTCGCTACTTCAACGTCGCCGGTGCCGATCCGAAGGGCAGGGCCGGCCAATCGACCGACGGCGCCACACATCTTGTCAAGGTTGCCTGCGAAGCGGCCCTTGGCCAGCGCCGCCAGGTGGATATCTACGGCACCGACTATCCGACGCACGACGGCACGGGCGTGCGCGACTACATCCATGTCTCCGATCTCGTCGAAGCGCATATGATGGCGCTGCAGCACCTGAGAAGCGGCGGCCGGCCGCTGGTCGCCAATTGCGGCTATGGCATGGGCTATTCGGTGCTCGATGTTCTGAACATGGTCATGCGCGTCTATGGCCGCGCGTTCCGCGTTCACATGGCGCCGCGCCGACCGGGCGATGCCGCGAGTGTCGTCGCCGATGCCACGCTCGCCCATCGCGAACTCGGCTGGGTGCCGAAATATAATTGCATGGAGACGATCGTGCGCTCGTCGCTGGAGTGGGAAATTTACCTCGCCCACAGATCCGGTTTCGATGTGAGCGGCTTGCACAAGGTGTTCGCAGCGCCAAGCATCTGATGATGCGCCGACATCGGCATCGTCATCCATATTCGCCGAGGCGCTGCATGCATTCGGCGTGCGGCTGGCGCAGGGCTATCATTTTTCGAGGCCACTGCGCCTGCATGACGCTATCGCCTTTGCCGAGGCGAGCGAGACCGGCCATGAGGCGCGGCACGCGGCCAAGGCCTAAGCTGAGGCGTGCCCAAGAAAGGCCGGCGCGTTGCTATGCACGGCATCGACCAGAAAATCGATGACGGTGCGCACCCGCGGCGATTGTCTGAGGTCGCGATGGCAGGTGATCCAATAATGGCGTTTCAGGTCGACTTCATCGGGCAGCACCATCTGCAGATCCGGATGCCGGCTCGCGATGAAGAAGGGCAGGACGCAGAGCCCAAGCCCGTTCTTGGTCGCCGTCAACTGCGCAAAGATGCTTGAACTTTGGAACTGCGGCCTGATGCGCGGATGGATATCGCCGAGATAATCGAGGCCGGGCGCAAAGATCATGTCTTCGATGTAGCCTATAAAGGCATGCTCAGGCAGATCATCGCGGCTCTCTACCGGCGGGTGGGTGGCGAGATAATCCCGCGAGCCATAGACTTGCAGATGATAGTCGGTCAGCTTCTCGGTGAAATAGGGGCCGGCCTTCGGTGGGTCGAGCACGACGACGATATCAGCCTCCTTGCGCGATAGCGACATGATCTGCTGGATGGTCACCAACTCCAGCGAGATGTTCGGATACCGCGCGGTGAAATCCGAAAGCATGGTGGTGAAGAAGAAATTGGAAAAACCTTCCGGCGCGCTGATCCGCACCACGCCGCGCTGGGCGGCCGAGCCGGCCGTCAGGTCAGACCGCAGCCGCTCGGTTTCCTGCTCCATCCGCTCGGCGGTGTCCACGAAGCGCTGGCCCATGCCGGTCAGCATATAGCCGCGCGGATTGCGCTCGAAGAGCTTGACCTGCAGGGCAAATTCCAGCCGGTCGATGCGGCGCGAGACGGTGGCATGGCTGGTGCGCAATTGCCGGGCGGCGGTCGACAGCTGACCGGTCCGGGCCACCGCCAGGAAAAACTGCAGATCGTCCCAGGTGAAATGCGGCGCGGTTTTCATGCGTCCCTTTCTGTTCAAAAATGAACAGACACTGTTTGGAATTAATTGTAAACTTCACTTGCGTCAACGCAGGATTTCAATGATCTTGACGGACAGGAAAGTCGTTTTGAGGATAACGGCTGGCCAATTTTGAACAGATTCATTTTTGCCAAAATCTCTGGGAGGAGAGGATATGCGAAAGAGTCTCATTGCATCCCTGGCACTTCTGCTTGCAACCGGCACCTCGGCGTTCGCCGCTGGCGCGTCCGACGGTGTGGTGAAGATCGGCATCCTGAATGATCAGTCGGGCGTCTATGCCGACTTCGGCGGAAAGTCCTCGGTGGAGGCCGCGAAGATGGCCGTCGAGGATTTCGGCGGCAAGGTGCTGGGCGTGCCGATCGAGATCGTCGATGCCGACCATCAGAACAAGCCCGATATCGCCTCCAACATCGCTCGCCAATGGTATGACACCGACAAGGTCGATGCCATCATGGAGCTGACCACCTCGTCGGTGGCGCTGGCGGTACAGGCAATCGCCAAGGAAAAGAAGAAGATCGATATCGTCACCGGCGCGGCGACGACCGATCTTACCGGTAAGCAGTGCTCGCCCTACGGTTTCCATTGGGCCTATGACACGCATGCGCTGGCCGTCGGTACCGGCGGTGCGCTGGTCAAACAGGGCGGCGATACCTGGTTCTTCCTGACCGCCGACTACGCCTTCGGTTATTCGCTGGAGCAGCAGACCAGCGATTTCGTCAAGGCGAACGGCGGCAAGATCCTGGGATCCGTGCGTCATCCGCTGTCGACCAACGACTTCTCGTCCTTCCTGCTGCAGGCGCAATCGTCCGGCGCCAAGGTCATCGGCCTTGCCAATGCCGGTCTCGATACCTCGAACGCCATCAAGCAGGCGTCGGAATTCGGCATCACCCAGGGCGGCCAGCATCTGGCGGCGCTGCTTTTCACGCTCGCCGAAGTTCACGGTCTCGGCCTGCAGGCGGCCCAAGGCCTGACGCTGACCGAAGGCTATTACTGGAACCGCGACGACGAGAGCCGCAAGTTCGGCAAACGCTTCTTCGATCGCACCGGCAAGATGCCGAACATGATCCACACCGGCACCTATTCCGCCGTGCTGCAATATCTGAAGGCCGTACAGAAGGCCGGGACCGACGATACCGAAGCGGTCGCCAAGGAACTGCACGAAATGCCGGTCGACGACGTCTTCGGCCGTGGCGGCACGGTCGGTCCCAACGGCCGCATGATCCACGACATGTATTTGCTCCAGGTCAAAAAGCCGGAGGAGAGCAAGCAGCCGTGGGATTACTATAACGTGCTGGCAACGATCCCCGGCAAGGAAGCCTATATCGATCCGGCCAAGAGCGGCTGCGATCTCGTCAAGCAGTAAATTTGCGATCAGCCGATGGCGATCTCTGCGACAGAGAAACAGGAAGAGCCACGGGTGGTTTTATCCGCCCGCGGCCTCCGACGCGATTTTGGCGGCTTCACGGCCGTCAAGAATGTTGATCTCGATGTGCGCCATGCCTGCGTCCACGCGCTGATCGGCCCGAACGGCGCCGGCAAGACGACCGTGTTCAATCTCTTGACCAAGTTCCTGCAGCCGACGCATGGCACGATCACCTTGCTCGGCACCGATATTACCAGGACGAAGCCGGACAAGGTGGCGCGCATGGGACTGGTGCGCTCCTTCCAGATTTCAGCCGTCTTCCCCCATCTCTCCGTGCTGGATAACGTCCGTGTCGCCCTGCAGCGGCCGAACAATCTGGCGCATCAATTCTGGCGGCCGATCTCGGCGCTGGCGAGCCTCGACGATCGTGCCGAGCAATTGCTGGCGGCGGTCGGTCTGACGAAGGAGCGCGATGCCATCGCCGCCGATCTTTCCTATGGCCGCAAGCGGGTGCTGGAGATCGCGACGACCTTGGCGCTTGACCCCAAGGTATTGCTGCTCGACGAACCGATGGCCGGCATGGGGCTGGAGGATGTCAACACCGTCTCCGCCATCATCCGCGACGTGGCGCGCGACCGGGCGGTATTGATGGTGGAACACAATCTCTCCGTCGTCGCCGATATCTGCCACCAGGTCACGGTGCTCCAGCGCGGCGAAATCCTCGCCGAAGGCGATTATGCCACGGTCAGCCGCGACCCGCGCGTCCGCGAGGCCTATATGGGCACGGAGGAGGCTTGAGGATGGCGGCATTGCTCGAAGTCCAGGGTCTCAACGCCTGGTATGGCGAAAGCCACATATTGCATGGCGTCGATATGAACGTCGGCGAGGGCGAAACCATCACCATTCTCGGCCGCAACGGCGTCGGCAAGACGACCACGCTGCGCACCATTATCGGCATCGTCCGGGCGCGCAAGGGCAAGATCGCCTTTGCCGGCGCCGACATGATGCAGGTGCCGCTGCACAAGACGGCGCACAAAGGCATCGGTTTCGTGCCGGAGGAGCGGGGGATATTCTCAACGCTCAACGTTCATGAAAACCTGATGCTGCCGCCGGTGGTGGCGCAAGGCGGGATGACGATCGACGAGATTTTCGAGCTGTTTCCCAATCTGTACGAGCGCCGCAACAGCCCCGGCACGAAACTCTCCGGCGGCGAGCAGCAAATGCTCGCCATGGCGCGCATTCTGCGCACCGGCGTGCGAATGCTGCTGCTCGACGAACCGACCGAGGGACTGGCCCCCGTCATCGTCCAGCGCATCGGCGAGGTGTTGAAGAAACTGAAGGAGCGCGGCATGACCATTCTGCTGGTCGAGCAGAATTTCCGCTTCGCCAGCCGCATTGCCGATCGCTTCTATCTAATGGATCATGGCCAGATGGTCTCGGAATTTCCGGTCGGCGAATTGCCGGAGCGGATGGGCATGCTGCACAAGGTTCTGGGGGTCTGATGCCATGACCATGATATTCGGCATCCCGCTGCAGGCGCTTCTCGGACAATTGCTGATCGGGCTGATCAACGGTTCCTTCTATGCGCTGCTAAGCCTCGGACTGGCGATCATCTTCGGCATGCTACGGGTGATCAATTTCGCCCACGGTGCGCTCTATATGCTCGGCGCCTTCACCGCCTATCTGCTGCTCGCCTATGCCGGCATCGGTTACTGGCCGTCGCTGGTGCTGGCGCCGTTGATCGTCGGCCTGTTCGGCGCCATCGTCGAGCGCCTGTGCCTGCGCCGGCTCTACAAGGTCGATCCGCTCTATGGTCTGCTCTTTACCTTCGGCATGGCGCTGACCATCGAAGGGACCTTCCGCTATCTTTATGGCTCCTCAGGTCAGCCCTATGCCGTCCCGGCGGAGCTGGCGGGCGCAAGGAATATCGGCTTCATGTTCCTGCCCGTTTATCGCGGCTGGGTGGTCATCGCTTCACTGGTCGTCTGCATCGGCACATGGCTGCTGATCGAAAAGACCAAGCTCGGCGCCTATCTGCGTGCGGCAACGGAAAATTCGGTGCTGGTACAGGTTTTCGGCGTCAACGTGCCGGTACTTTTGACGCTGACCTATGCCTTCGGCGTCGCGCTCGCCGCCCTTGCCGGCGTGCTGGCCGCGCCGATCTACCAGGTCTCGCCGCTGATGGGGTCGAACATGATCATCATCGTCTTTGCGGTGGTCGTCGTCGGCGGCATGGGCTCGATCATGGGCGCCATCATTACCGGCTATATGCTTGGTGTGGCGGAAGGCTTGACGAAGGTCTTCTATCCGGAAGCATCCAACATCGTCATCTTCGTGATCATGGCGATCGTGCTGCTCCTCAGGCCCGCGGGCCTCTTTGGCCGGGATGCGTGACATGGCTGATATGACCGATACGCTGAAATCTGAAAGCCGCCGCCCATCGTCGGTGCAGAAGGGCTTCCTGATCGTCGGCCTGGTCCTGCTGATCTGGGCTCCATTTTTCATTTACCCCATCTTCGTCATGAAGGTGCTCTGCTTCGCGCTGTTCGCCTGCGCCTTCAACCTGCTGCTCGGCTATACCGGCCTTCTGTCCTTCGGCCACGCCACCTTCTTCGGCGGTGCGGCCTATTTCACGGCCTACACGGTGAAGGCCTGGGGCGTGCCGCCGGAACTCGGCATCCTCATCGGCGTTGCGGGCGCCGCGCTGCTCGGTCTGATCATGGGTTTCGTCGCCATTCGCCGGCAGGGCATCTATTTCGCCATGATCACGCTGGCGCTGTCCTACATGTTCTATTTCTTCTGCCTGCAGGCGAAGTTCACCCAAGGCGAAGACGGCATTCAGTCGGTGCCGCGCGGCTATCTCTTCGGCGTCATCGACCTGAATAATTCGTTCAACATGTATTATTTCGTGCTGGCGGTGTTCATCATCGGCGTGCTGATCATCTGGCGCTTCATCAATTCGCCCTTCGGCATGATCCTGAAATCGATCCGGGAAAACGAGCAGCGGGCGATTTCGCTCGGCTACTCCGTGGCGCATTATAAGCTCGGCGCCTTCGTCATGTCGGCCGCGCTTGCCGGGCTTGCGGGTGCGGTCAAGGCGCTGGTCTTCCAATTCGCGACGCTGACGGATGTCGCCTGGCAGATGTCGGGCGAGGTGATCCTGATGACCTTGCTCGGCGGCATCGGCACGTTGATCGGCCCGCTTTTCGGTGCCGGCTTCGTGGCCACCCTGGAAAACTACCTCGCGACGTCGGAATTCCCGGTCACCGTCATCACCGGCATCGTCTTCATGGTCTGCGTCCTGCTCTTCCGACGCGGTATTATCGGCGAGTTTTATGCTTCGCGACTGGGGCGGAAGCTAGGATTTGAGTATCGGCGGTGAAGATTGGGCCTATGCGTTTTTGCTATGCACCCCCTCACCCCAGCCCTCTCCCCGAGGGGAGAGGGGGAACTGTTCCTGAAAATCACCGGATTGGAGGGCGACGCAAATGCCGAAATGGTCCCCTCTCCCCTCGGGGAGAGGGTTAGGGTGAGGGGGCATGCAGATGGATCGCTTCGACTACATCATCATCGGCGCCGGCAGTGCCGGTTGCGTGCTTGCCAACCGGCTGTCGGCGGATCGCAGCAACAGGGTGCTATTGCTGGAGGCGGGGGGCAGCGACAATTACCACTGGATCCACATCCCGGTCGGCTATCTCTATTGCATCAACAATCCCCGCACGGACTGGTGCTTCACCACCGCGCCGGAACCCGGGCTGAACGGCCGCTCGCTGAACTATCCGCGCGGTAAGGTGCTCGGCGGCAGCTCCTCGATCAACGGCATGATCTATATGCGCGGCCAAGCACGCGATTATGATCTCTGGCGGCAACTCGGCTGCACCGGCTGGAGCTGGGACGATGTGCTGCCCTATTTCGTGAAGTCCGAAGACCATTACAGGGGCAAGGACGAGATGCATGGCGCCGGTGGCGAGTGGCGGGTCGAGAAGGCCCGCGTGCGCTGGGCTGTGCTCGATGCCTTCCAGGCGGCCGCACGCGAAGCCGGCATTCCCGAAACGGCGGATTTCAATCGCGGCAACAATGAAGGCTCCGGCTATTTCGATGTCAACCAGCGCTCCGGTGTCCGCTGGAATACCGCGAAGGCCTTTCTGCGGCCGGCTCTGAAACAGGGCAATCTCACCATCCTCACCAAAGCGCAGGTCCGCCGCCTGCTCGTCGAGAACGATGCCGTTACCGGTGTCGAATTCCAGCATGACGGCGTGGTGAAGCGTGCCTATGCCGAGAAAGAAACGGTTCTGTCAGCCGGCGCGATCGGTTCGCCGCAGATATTGGAACTGTCTGGTATCGGCCGCGGCGAGATATTGAGCCAGGCCGGCATCGAGGTGGTGCGGGAGGTCAAGGCGATCGGCGAGAACCTGCAGGATCACTTGCAACTGCGCATGGCCTACAAGGTTACGGGCGTGCCGACCTTGAATGAGAAGGCGACCAAATTGCTTGGCAAGGCGGCCATCGGGCTGGAATATCTCGTGCGCCGCTCCGGGCCGATGGCGATGGCGCCGAGCCAGCTCGGCATCTTCACCCGCTCCGGCCCCGACAAGGAAACGCCGGACCTGCAATATCATGTGCAGCCGGTTTCGCTCGATAAGTTCGGCGATCCCGTCCATCCGTTTCCGGCGATTACCGCCAGCGTCTGCAATCTGAGGCCGGAGAGCCGCGGCTCCGTGCACATCGAGAGTCCCGAGTTCACAGCCCAGCCGAAGATCAGCCCAAACTATCTCTCGACATTGCGCGACCGCGAAATCGCCGTGCGCTCCATCCGCCTGACGCGGCGGATCGTGGCGCAGCCGTCTTTCGCCAAGTTCCTGCCGGAGGAGTTCAAGCCCGGCCCGTCCTATCAGACGGACGCCGACCTCGAGCGCGCGGCAGGCGATATTGGCACGACGATCTTTCATCCGGTCGGCACCTGCCGCATGGGCGGCGATCCGCAAAGCGTGGTCGATCCGCGTCTGCGGTTTCGCGCGTTGGCAAGACTTCGCATCGCCGACGCCTCGGTCATGCCGTCGATTACATCAGGCAACACCAACTCGCCGACTATCATGATTGCCGAAAAAGCCGCCGAGATGATCCTTGCCGACAACCGCTGAGCGCCTATTGATTGCGGAAGGCGCGCACAGGGAGTTTCGAATGCAGAGCATAGACGAGGTCATCATCGGACGTCAGGGATCGGTCGGCCTCGTCCGCCTCAACCGGCCGCAGGCGCTGAACAGCCTGACATTGCCGATGATCCGGGCGATTACTTCTGCTCTTGCTGAATTCGCCGCCGATCCCTCCATCGCCAGCGTCATCGTCAAGGGTGAGGGTGAGCGCGCCTTCTGTGCCGGCGGCGATATCCGCCTGCTGCATGAAAGCGGCAAACGAGGTTCTGCGGAAGCCGAGAGCTTCTGGCGCGAGGAGTTTCGCCTCAACCATGCCATCGCCCGCTATCCCAAACCCTATGTGGCGCTGATGGATGGTATCACCATGGGCGGCGGCGTCGGGCTCTCCTCCCATGGCAGCCATCGCGTCGTCACCGAGCGCACCCGGCTCGCCATGCCGGAAACCGGCATCGGCTATTTTCCCGATGTCGGCGCCACCTGGCTTTTGCCGCGGGCGCCCGGCGAAGCCGGCACATGGATGGGGCTGACAGGCCTTGCTATCAACGCCGCCGATGCGATTCACGCGCGGCTGGCAGATCACTGCGTCGCGTCCTCCGATCTGCCAGCGCTGATCAAGGCGATCGGCGCGCTGCCCAACGCCACGGCTGCCGACGATTTGCACAGGGTGATTTCAGGCATGGCAGTCCCCGCGGTCGAAAGTCGGCTCGCCGCCAACCGCGATATGATCGATCGGGCGCTGGCATATGATACCGTTGAGGATATTCAGGAGGCGCTGGCACGAGAGGCAGGCGATTTCGCCGCCGAAACGTCGCGAATGATCGCTACGCGCTCTCCCACCAGCCTGAAATTGACCCTGAAACTGCTGCGGGCCGGCCGCAACAGCGCAAGCCTCGCCGAATGCCTGAACCGCGAACTCGGTGCTTGCTTGGGAATATTGTATAATCCCGACTTTTACGAAGGCGTGCGCGCCGCTGTCATCGACAAGGACCGCAATCCGAAATGGTCGCCGGCAAGCCTCGCCGAGGTCGACGATGCCGCCATCGAGCGTTTCTTTGTGCCGGCGCAGCCGCTGCTTTTCGCGATGGAAAAATAACGGGAGGAGAGCATCATGACACGGATCGCATTCATCGGCCTCGGCAATATGGGCGGTCCCATGGCCGCCAATCTGGTCAAGGCTGGCCATGACGTCATCGGCTTCGATCTCTCCCATGATATGCTGAAAGCCGCGGAGGCAACGGGCGTCAAGGCCGCACACGTGCTGACCGAGGCGTTGGCCGATGCCGAAGCCGTTATCACCATGTTGCCGAAGGGGCAGCATGTGCTGACGGTCTGGACCGATATCCTGCGCTCAGTGCCGAAGGGTACTTTGCTGATCGACAGCTCGACCATCGATGTCGAAAGCGCCCGCAAGGCCCATGCCATGGCTGGTGATGCCGGCTGCCTGTCGCTCGACGCGCCTGTCTCCGGCGGCACCGGGGGTGCTGCGGCCGGAACGCTCACCTTCATGGCCGGCGGGTCGCCGGAAAGCTTTGCAGGCGCCAAACCGCTGCTGGAAGTCATGGGCAAGAAAATCGTCCATTGCGGCGACGCCGGTGCCGGTCAGGCGGCGAAGATCTGCAACAACATGATCCTCGGCATTTCCATGATCGGTGTCTGCGAAGCTTTCGTCCTCGGCGAAAAGCTCGGCCTGTCGCACCAAGCCCTGTTCGACGTCGCTTCGACGTCGTCTGGCCAATGCTGGTCGATCAATACCTATTGCCCGGTGCCCGGGCCTGTGCCGACCTCGCCCGCCAACAACGACTACAAGCCGGGCTTCATGGTGGCACTGATGCTGAAGGACCTGCGGCTTGCGCAGGAGGCGGCACTGTCGGGCGGCGCATCGACGCCGCTGGGCGCGGAAGCGGCGCAACTTTATTCGCTCTTCGAGAAACAGGGTAACGGCGGGCGAGACTTTTCGGCGATCATCGAGATGTTCCGGGACATGAGCTGAGTATTTGCTGGATCGTTGGCCGGGTGCAAGGCTGTCTCTCACTCCGACCTCACCCCTGAGGCAGGGGAATCGCATATGAGATGAGGTTGTTGCCGCGCAACCCCTTCTCCCCCGGGGAGAAGGTGCCGACAGGCGGATGAGGGGGCGAGGAGTGGAACGACGAGCACCCTGAGCGCAAGCGAAAGGTCACTCTTCCCGTGGAGAAAGACCCCCTCATCCGACCCTTCGGGCCACCTTCTCCCCGAGGGGAGAAGGAGCTTACGGCGCTGGCATGCCCCATATGCAATTGCCCTGCACGCAAGGGGGGAGAGGGCTACCGTGAGGGGCTTCACCGGAACAGCGACCTCTATAAATAAACCTCATCTCACCGCCACATGCCGCGCATCCGCGCCCCGACATCGACGCGCACTTGCCGTGCCTGAACCGCTGCAGCGCTCTCCGACCGAGCCTGTGGCCAGCCACAGACTTCGAAGAATTGTAGCAATGTCACCGGAATGAAGCGGGTACGTGAAGCAAAGACATGCCGATCGCCTTGGGCATGCTGGCCATGGGTGAAGAAGCGCTGCGGGATGACGAGATCGAGGCCGTCCTTGGCACGGGTCATGGCGACATAAAGCAGCCGCCGTTCCTCCTCGATCTCAGAGGATGATCCGACGGCGAGATCGGCTGGAATGCAGCCATCCACGGCATTGAGGACGAAGACTTTCGTCCATTCCTGGCCCTTGGCGGAATGGATGGTCGAGAGGATCAGATAGTCCTCGTCGAGCAGCGGTACGCCGGCCTGGTCGCTGGTGGCATCGGGTGGATCGAGCGTCAACTCGGTGAGGAAGCGCTCGCGCGAGCCGTAGCCGCCGGCGATTTGTTCGAGCTGGATCAGGTCCGCCTGACGCGTTGCCGCATCCTCATGCGCCCGCTCTAGATGCGGCTCATACCATTGCCGCACGAGACCGATTTCCGCCGGCCACCCGGCCTTGCCGCTCTTCAGCTCCTGCATCGTCGCAACGAATGCCGTCCAGTCTTCCCCCGAGCGCGGCGGTGCCGGAAAATCGGTAAGGGCGGCCATCGGACTGGCCTGTTCCCAGATATGATCGAGCACGCGCTGGGCGGTCGAAGGGCCGACGCCCGGAAGGAGTTGCATCAGCCGGAAGCCGGCAACGCGGTCGCGCGGGTTCTGGGCAAAGCGAAGGGCGGCGAGCATATCCTTGACATGGGCACTGTCGAGAAACTTCAGCCCGCCGAATTTGACGAAGGGAATGTTGCGGCGGGTAAGCTCCACCTCCAGCGGTCCGCTATGATGCGAGGTGCGGAAAAGTACGGCCTGCTGCTTGAGCTTCGCGCCGCTCTCCCGATTTTCCAGCACCTGGTCGGCAACGTAGCGCGCCTGATCGCTTTCGTCGCGCACCGTCACCAGCCGCGGGCGCTGTGCGCTTTGCCGCTCCGTGCGCAAGTTCTTGGTGAAACGCTCGGAAGCAAGATCGATCACCGCGTTGGCGGCGGCCAGGATCGGCTGCGTCGAGCGGTAATTGCGGTCGAGTGTGACGATGTTGGCGGCGGGGGTAAAGGAGGTTGGGAAATCGAGGATATTGCGCACCGTAGCCGCGCGGAAGGAATAGATCGACTGCGCATCGTCGCCGACGACGGTCAATCCCTGGCCGTCCGGCTTCAGCGCCAGCAGGATCGACGATTGCAGCCGGTTGGTATCCTGATATTCGTCGACAAGCACATGGTCGAAGCGGCCACCGATATCTTCGGCGATCAGCGGCTCGTGCAGCATATGCGCCCAATAGAGCAGCAGATCGTCGTAATCGAGCACATTCTGCGCCTGTTTGGCCTCGACATAGGCCGCGAAGAGCTCGCGCAACTGCTTGTCCCAGGTAGCGCACCAGGGGAAGAAATCGCGCAGCATCTCTTCGAGCGGCGCTTCCGAATTGACGGCGCGGGAATAAATCGAGAGGCAGGTCGCCTTGGTCGGAAAGCGGTTTTCCAGTTTTGAGAAGCCGAGCTCGTGGCGCACGAGGTTCATCAAGTCGGCGCTGTCTTCGCGGTCATGGATCGTGAAGGCCGGGTCGAGGCCGATCTGTTCGGCGTAATCGCGCAGGAGCCGTGCGCCAATGCCATGGAACGTCCCGGTCCAGGCCAGCGCATCGGCCATAATGCCGGCATTGGCGCCAAGCACATCGCGGCAGATGCGTTCGACGCGGCGGCCCATTTCGGCGGCCGCCCGGCGGGAAAACGTCATCAGCAGGATGCGGCGGGGGTCGGCGCCTTTGACGATGAGGTGCGCGACACGGTGGGCCAGCGTATTGGTCTTACCGGAGCCCGCGCCAGCGATCACCAGCAGCGGCCCGGCAATATGGCTGCCGTCGACCGTCGTGCCGTGCTCGACGGCCTGCCGCTGCTCCGGGTTCAGCTTTTCCAGATAGGCGGCGGTCATGGGCTCTCCTGAAGGCTTCGGACGACAGGCGCGCGAACACGAAATCTCCGACGAATCATGTTCGCAATAATATCCGAATGTTCGATGAATGTTCGCAATTGGCTGAAACTGTCAAGTTCGGCCGAATCTGCACAAAGATGTGACCCTGCCGTCATGAATTTGGTTCAGATTTAGCGGCGCTGCCTCGTAAAATGCCGTTGGGGTACTTATTTACCATTATGACTCATGATTTTGGGGTATCGGCGCGCTGAGGGTTCCCGACCATGAACGAGACGATCGCCACCGGATTGCGCCAGCCTGAAGGGCCGGTTGCCCTGACGGACGGACGTGTAGCGCTTGTGGAGACCGACGAGAGCCGCCGTTGCTTGACGATGATTGCGGCCGGTGTGCGCCGCGAAATCTGCCGGCCCGGCGGCCGGCCGACCGGGCTGGCGATCGACGGCGATCATTGTTTCTGGGTGGCGGGGGGTCCCGAAAACTCCCTTGTTAAGGTCTCTCCGGAAGGCCGCACCCTGCAGGTAATCGAAGGCGGCAAGGACGGCCCGTTTCTTTACCCGAATGATCTTGCCTTCGGCCCGGACGGTCTGCTCTACATGACCGATTCCGGCGTTCGTATCTCCGATCTGCTCGACGGCCCCGACATCAATCCCGATTTCTTCCAGGCACCGTATAACGGCCGTATCTACCAGATCGATCCGGCGGAAGGCCGGGTGCAGCGCGTGCTGGCGACTGGCTTGCTCTACGCCAACGGCATTGCGTTCGGGCCGGACGGATTGCTCTACTATAGCGAGACGCTGACCGGAAAAATCTTTCGCCAGATCGTCGGCGGCCGGCAGGAACTGTTTGCGCAGGTCATGCCGGCGCCTGCCGTGAAGGTGTTGCGTGGGCCGGCCGGCATGGCTTTCGATCGCAATGGCACGCTTTATTGCGCGGTCTACGGACAAGGGGAGATCTGCCTGGTCGATCCCAGCGGAAAGATCACGGGCCGTATCCGCACCAATGGCGCGCGGCCAGGCAACATCGCGTTCACGCTCGATGGCAAATATGCGCTCATCACCGAGCAGGAAAACGGTGTTTTGGAGAGAATAGCGGCACCGCGTCCAGGACTGCCGCTGCATATGCCCTCCATCTGATCGGAGGCAGAATGGGCATGCCCGAAAGTCGGGCATGCCCTCGTTCGTGTCCGTCTGCCGCTTATTCGGCGGCGGGGATTTGCTTGTTGTCCTTGTCGGACTTGTCGTCGCCAGGCTTCTCATCATTGGCAACCGCCTTGGCATGGCGGCGGCGCCAATCGCCGAGGAAGAGCAGGATCGGAGCGGCGATAAAGACCGACGAGGCGCCTGCGACAAGTATGCCGAACACCATCGGGATCGCGAAGCTCGAGACGGCGCTGCCGCCCCAGATCGCCATCGGCACCAGCGCCAGGAAGGCGGTGGCGTTGGTATAAAGGCTTCGCGCCAAGGTCTCGTTGATCGACTTGTCGATGATGTCGCGCAGCGGCATCGATTTGTAGAGCCGCATGTTTTCACGCATACGGTCATAGACCACGACCTTGTCGTTGACCGAATAACCGACCAGCGTCAGGATCGCGGCGATGGCCGTCAGGTTGAAATCGAGGCCGGTGATCGCGAAGAAGCCGATCGCCTTGGTGACGTCGAGTATCAGAGTGACGATGGCGCCGACCGCGAACGGCCATTCGAACCGATACCAGATGTAGAACAGCATCGCCAGGCTGGCGATCACGACCGACAGGATGCCGGCCCAGGCAAGCTCGCCCGAAACCTTCGGACCGATGACATCCGTGCCTTCGATGGTCGCGGTTGGGTCGATCTTGATGATTTCTGCCTTGAGCTTGGTGACCGCGGCCGTCTGCGCCTCTTCACCGCCGTCCTGGCGCTGGGCGCGGACAAGGAGGCTGTGGTTGTCGCCGAAGGACTGCAGTGCGATTTCGCCGAGGCCGAGCGTGTTCAGGCCCTCGCGGAACGTCGCCAAATCGGCCGTGTCCTTGGTCTTGACCGACATCTGGATGCCGCCGCGGAAATCGACGCCGTAGTTGAGGCCCGGATGGATGAAAAGGACCACCGAGGCGATCGACAGGATCGCCGAGACGGTAACGCCAAAGAAGCGGGCCTTCATGAACTGGATGTGCTTGTCATAGGGGCTGAGGGGGATCAGCGGCCTTATGTTGAGCACCTTCAGCTTGCGGCGACGGGTGATGGCGATCATCACGACGCGCACGAAGGCGACGGAGGTGAACATCGAGATAATGAGGCCGAGACCCATGGTCACGGCAAAGCCGCGAACCGGGCCGGAGCCGAAGTAGAACAGGATGGCGGCAGCGATCAGGGCCGTCATGTTGCCGTCGATAATCGTCGAATACGCCTTCTTGAAGCCGTTATCGATGGCGGCGAAGGCGCCGCGGCCCTTGCGGGTTTCTTCACGGATGCGCTCGTTGATGAGAACGTTGGCATCAACCGCAAGACCGATACCAAGGACAACGCCGGCGATGCCGGGGAGCGTCAGCGTGGCGCCGACAAGCGTCAGGGCGGAGAATGTCAGGATCGTGTGGATGAGCAGTGCAACATTCGCGAGAATCCCCCAGGCGCCGTAGAGCACGAAGATGAAGGCGGCAACCAAGACGAAGCCGATCAGGCCGCTATAGATACCCTTCTGGATCGCGTCGCTGCCGAGGTCGGCGCCGACCGTGCGCTCTTCGATGACGGTGAGCTTGGCTGGCAGAGCGCCGGCGCGCAGCAGGGCTGCGAGCGTGGTTGCGCTGTCAGCCGTGAAGTTGCCGGAGATCTGGCCCGAACCGCCGGTGATCGGCTCGCGAATATTGGGCGCGCTCAGCACCTTGTTGTCGAGCACGATGGCGAAAGGCTTGCCGACATTCTCGCGGGTAATTTCCGCAAAGCGGTTGGCGCCGGCGCTGTCGAAGCGGAAGGTGACGAGCGGCTCGTGCGTATTCGGATCGAAGCTGACGCGGGCGTCGGTGAGGCGGTCGCCGGCAAGCTCGATACGATCGAGAACCGGAAAGCTGTTGCCTTGGTCATCCTTCAGGATGGAAACGCCGGGCCCGGGGTTTTTCGGATCGACATTCTCGGCGAGCAGATGGAAGGACATCTTCGCGGTCGAGCCGAGCAGTTCGCGCAGGCGCGAGGGATCCTGTGCGCCGGGAAGCTGGACGAGGACGCGATTGGGACCGACGCGCTGAATGGTCGGTTCGGCGACGCCCACCTGGTCGACGCGCTTGCGGATGACTTCAAGGCTCTGCTGGACGGCGGAATCGACGTTGCTGGCGATGCCGGCCGGCGAGAAGGACATGGCAATCGCATTGCCATTCGGCGTGATCGTCAGGTCGGACTGGCCGGCGGAAAGGCCGGACGCGATCGTATTGGCAAGCGTCCGCAACTGCGTCACCGCATCGTTGCTCTGTGACGGATCGGTCAGCGTGACGACGATCTGGTCACCATTGCGGACGATCGAACGGGTCTGGATGTTCTTGTCGCGCAGGACACGGCGCGAGTCTTGCAGCAGCGATTGCAGCCGGCCATTGGTCAGGTCCTTCTCGTCGACTTCGAGGACGAGATAGGAGCCGCCGCGAAGGTCGAGGCCGAGGGAAACCTGGCTGTGCGGCAGCCAGGACGGCATTTTGCTTAAGACCGACTGCGGCAGCGCGTTCGGCAGGGCGATGAAAAGGCCAAGCACGATGATCACAGTATAGAGGACCACCAGCCATGGTGAGGTGCGCATGAGTATTATCCTTGGAAATACACTTATACCAGCGGAGCCTGCCGCTGGCGGACGTTAGGTCATGTCGAAGATGCGCCGTCAGGCGCGCGAACCGGTCAGGCGAAAGCAGCCGGCGGGGCGCGGGCGAGATAGGCGCGGAAAGCAAGCGATTCGTGCCGCGCGAGTTCGCCGCGCTCGCGCGGCAGTCCCGGATTGCTCAGAAGTCTGAGCGACGGAAGGGTCGTAAGTGTTGCCGGTCCGATATCATGCCAGGTAGCTTTCGGCGTGACCGTACGGTCGGCGACGACAGTGCCACGCACCGGATCGCGCAGGGCGAGATAAAGCGGTTGGGTGTCCTTGCCGGAGGAGAAGGCTTCCGCATCGGCCCGCGCGGCAAGATTGATGCCGCCGCCGAGCGCCAGTCCGAGATAAGCGAAGAAGGCGACGAACAGCGAGGCGATCACGCGCGCTCCGGCACGTCGCGTCATCCTGCTATCGCTCTCTTCGCTGTCGGCAGCGCCGAATTCGAATGGGTTCAACGGTTAAAAGGGCCTTCATTCCTTTGCCGGAGCGGATTCCGACGGTTCGATGATGATATCAGGACGCTGCGCGTCTTCATAGTGCGGCCTGTCATGATGCACTTGCGCCAGCCGGTCAACCATCCCCAGTGCAATTTCCCGCTCTCCCATGATCACCGTATCGGCGCCATATTGCTTGAGCACGTCGACCTCGGCATCGAAATGGGCGCGGGCGACGATCAGGATCGATGGATTGACGGCGCGCGCCTGCTCGGCGGCGCTGCACGCTTCGAAGGTATTCGGAATGGCAATGACCAGGCTGCGGGCGGCGGAAATATTGGCATAGGCCAAAACCTCGGCGGAGGCGGCATTGCCGTAGATCGCCTCGATTCCCTCTCTCATGAGATCGCCGATTCGTTTGTCGGAATCTTCGATGACCACGAAGGGTGTATCGGAGGATTTGAGCTTTTCCCCGACGATGCTGCCGACGCGGCCATAGCCGATCAGCACCGCATGGTCCGTCAGCGTAACCGCGTGCAGTTCCTCACCGACATCGTGGGCCGTTGGGCGATTGGTAGGGGCAGGTAAGGCTTCGCCCTCCGTCGGCTCTGCCTGCGCGGCCGGCTCCGTGCCTTCCGTCATCTCGCCCTGCGGCCTGGTTTCCTGCGTCTTCCGCAGCCAGTCGCAGGCAACGAAGACAAGCGGGTTGAGAATGATCGAAATGATCGCGCCGCCAAGGATCAGGTCGCGGCCTTCGCCCGGCAGCAGACCGAGATCGGAGCCGAGAGCTGCGAGGATGAAGGAGAATTCGCCGATCTGCGCCAAGCTGGCGGAGATCGTCAGCGCCGTGCTCATCGGCTTTCGGAAGGCGAGCACGATGAAGAAGGCGGCGACGGACTTGCCGATGACGATGATGAACACCGTCGCCAGCAGCGGCAGCGGATTGTCGACGAGGATATTGGGATCGAACAGCATGCCAACCGAGACGAAGAACAGCACGGCGAAAGCATCGCGCAGCGGCAGGCTTTCCTGCGCCGCCCGGTGGCTGAGCTCGCTTTCCGAGAGGATCATGCCGGCGAAGAAGGCGCCGAGCGCTAACGAGACTCCGAAGAGTTTCGCAGCCCCGAACGCGACGCCGAGCGCAATGGCGAGGACACCGAGGCGGAAGAGTTCCCGTGAGCCGGTATGGGCGATGCGGTGCAGGATCCAGGGAATGATCCGCCGCCCGAAGACCAGCATTAGCCCGACGAAGGCCACGACCTTCAGCAGCGTCATGCCGATGATGCCGGTGAGCCCGAGATCGAGGCCAAGCAACCGGCTGAGGCCGGCCGATAGCGGCTCGGCGGCGCCGTGACCGTCGCCGGAGATGCTGGCGGCAGCCGGAATGAGCACGAGGGCCAGCACCATGGCCAGATCCTCGACGATCAGCCAGCCGACCGCGATCTTGCCGCGCTCGCTCTCGATCAGCCGCCGCTCCTGCAAGGCTTTCAGGAGAACGACCGTCGAAGCGACGGAGAGCGCGAGGCCGAAGACGAGGCTCCCGCCCAGCGGCCACCCCATCAGCGCGCCGAGCCCCCAGCCGAGCAGGGTGGCGAAGCCGATCTGGACGATCGCGCCGGGAACGGCGATGCCGCGTACCGACAGCAGGTCCTTCAACGAAAAATGCAGGCCGACCCCGAACATCAACAGGATGACGCCGATTTCGGCGAGTTCCGGCGCAAGGCTCTGGTCGGCAACGAAGCCCGGCGTATGCGGGCCTGCGAGCACGCCCGCGATGAGATAGCCGACGAGTGGCGGCAGCTTGAAGCGATTGGCGACGGCGCCGAAGATGAATGCCAGCACAAGGCCCATGACGATGGTCGAAATCAAAGGCGTGTCGTGCGGCATCGCTGTCTCCTTCGATACTGGAAATCCTGTCTGGTTTATGACATATTTGGCTTAAGTTGACCAATATGAGTAGTTTTTGATTGTGAATCAAGGCCGCAACCTAACGATTCTGACGCCCGCGCTCTGCCGCGCGGCGCGCGGGCTGCTCGACTGGACACAGTTGGATATAGCCGAGAGAGCCGGCGTGTCACGGAGCACGATCCGCGACTACGAGGGTGGGCGCCACGACATTCACCGGGCGACCGAAGCGCAACTGCGCATCGCCTTCGAAGAGGGTGGGGTCGTCTTTGCGGAAATGCCGGGACTTGGTTGGGGCGTCTGCCTGCGGCCGGCTTCCGACCGCGGTTAGAGCGCTTTAGCGTTTCACGGAATCGCTTTCCCGCTCTATCCCTTTGTTTTTACGCATTCCGGACGGAAAACCGCTTCGCACTTTTCCTGGAATTGCTCTAAGCTTTCGGCGCCAGGCAGCTTGGCGAAAGATGGTAGGCGTAGAGCGTCCTGCCTTTCATGTTGCCGAAATCCGGCGACCAGCTCTTGATGAGTTCCGACCGGCCCGCGGTGCAATCGAACGGTTCGTCGTCGATATAGAGCACATCATCGGTCACGGCGGATGGCAGCGAAAAATTCTGCTCGTAATAGCTCTTCGGGAAACCGCCGGCGTTGCGGGCGTAGATATGATAGGGTTTGCCCTTCAGCGTATAGAAGAGATCGGCGAGGATATCGCGGTTATCGGCGACGATGGTCGAAGTATTCGCCTGGGCGGCGATATCGGCGATCTCCAGGCTAATGGCGCTACGGCCGACGTACCGCTTCATGACGAGATCGCCGTTCGGCAGCTTGATGTCATAGGCAAATACGGTCAGGACCGGCAACAAGAAGGCAACCACCGAGCCGATGATCAGCGAGACGGCGAGCCCTTTCCTGGTCAGGCGATAGAGCAGCCAGACAGCGAGGATGGTGCCGGCTGAATAGGCGGTGACCGCCCAATTGGCATAGGCCTTGGCAAACAGCGCCTGCAGCGTGATCAACGCGATGACCGGGATGGACAGCCAGACGAGCAGCTTTTCCCTGTCGTCGCTTTCCCCGCGGATCGTCCGCCAGGCGGCCCAAAGCATGCCATAGAAAATGACGGGGCCGACCACGCCGAATTGCGCGCCGAGGAATCCAAGCGCGCCGAGCAGATGCTTCATCAATCCGCCGCCGTTTCCTTCGCCGTTCCAATGGGCAATGCTTTCTGTATGACGCACCGTCGCGGCATCATGGGCGAAATTCCACCAGAGATTGGGAGCAACGACGATCGCGCCGGCAATGGCGGCGATGAAAACGTCCCGCCAGGCAATGCGCGCCGAACGCAGCGTCAGCATGGCGATGCCGACGCCCGGCAGTAGGAAAAGCACCGAATATTTCGTCAGAAAGGCGATCCCAAGGCTAACGCCAAGGATCAGTGCCTCGATGACCGAGGAGCGCTTGGTAAGGCCGAGAAAAGCCCAGATGGCAATGGTGACGAACAGGATCTGGATCGTGTCCGTCGACATCAGCACGGCCGAAAGCGAGGCCGCCGGCAGGGTGACGAAGATGACGCCGACCCAGGGCTCGATCTCCCGCCCATCATCGCCCTCGATCAGCCGCCGCGTCGTCCGCATCAGCATCAAGGCGGTGGCGAGATGAAAGAGAGGCGCGGAAACGCGGATCCAGAAGGTCGAGTCCGATCCCGATATCGCATTGAAGAAGCGAATGACCCAGGCGACGACCGGTGGCTTGGAATAATAGCCGAAGTCGAGGTTCTGGCCCCAGAACCAATATTGCGCCTCATCGACGAAGAGGTCCGTCTTGTTGAAGACCAGCATTACTACACGCCAAAGCGTGACGCCGAAGATGATTGCAAGAGCAAGCCGCAGTGAAAGTGCCTTGTGGCTCGTTTCGGAATAGGTGGTGTCGGACATCAACAGGTCAATCTCGGTGCCGGGTCGTCAGGCTTCATACGGAACTATCGAGCCCAACGCTAGCTCTGCCCGAGATAACGGCAAAAAGCGCCGCCCGATGCCGCGCATAATACGTCTTTATAAAAGGTTTGTGTCGCCTATGGGCGCCTGAGGCGGGATTCTCAAAGTACGCGCGGAGCGATTGTGCTACGGGCCTCTTCGATGAGACTTAGGAACACGAAGGCAGCAAGCGTCATGCCGGCCGTCAGCGAAGCAGTCAAACCAAGAACAATCATTGCTCTCTCCGTATCGACATCGAAGGTGTCTCTACTTATCGACTTAGAATAGGAAGCTTGCCTGTGACTTGCGGCTACCGCGGTTTTTACTCAAAACGGCGACCGACAGAAATCGAACCTGCGACTGTTTAAATCAAAACGGGATAGCTACCTGCACTTATTAACCTTCAAGCAAGGAATTAACCATAAACATTGGACTAGCACGTCGGAATGGGAAAACTGTCACTCGTTCTCACCAGGCATGAAGCCGCCCCGTCGTACCGGGTCAGATCCGGTATCCATGTCATCAAACGGTCCGAACAGGCTTTGATGAACGAGCGAGCTTCAGCGTCCCGGTCAATGAACCGGCGGCGGCGTGCACCTGTCCTCGTCTCTTCATCGCGTCTGAACCGGATCACCAATGGTTTCGCCGGCGTTGCTTACGCCCGGCAGTTCGGTAGGGACGATTTTGGCGCAGGATTCGCCGTCAGATCAGGCAGGACGGGCGCAGGCGGGCAGCCTTCGCGACCGCTTGCGTTTTGCTGGTCTCGATGCTGAGCAATGCGAAATCGTGCGCCGCAACCGGCCGATGCTGGACGCGCATCTGAAAGCCGGCCTGCGCGACCTCTTCCACCGTCTTCAGACTTTTCCGGACGCCGCCCGCAATTTTAACAGCGAAAGCCAGCTTGAGCGGTTGCAGGATCTGCAATCCTCGCATTGGGGCGTGCTGACAGACGCCCGTTTCGACAGCCTTTATGCCGAGCGCGTCAAGGTTCTCTCCGATACCGAAAGCAAGATGGGGCTCGACCCGCGCTGGCACGTCGCCGGCCACGGTGTGGTGCTGGAGCATGTTCTCGCCGGCATCGTCGAGGAGATGGGCGGCCGCGCCATCCTGCCCGGTACCAAGCGCCGTGCCCGTGAACTCAGCGATCTGATCACGGCGGCCGTCCGCCTCGTCATGGTCGATGTCGAAATCGCCGTTTCGCTGCGCTTCAACGAATTGCGGCTGAGCCATCAGCGGGCGCTTGCCGAACAGCGAAGCTCCGATCATGCCGAAGCCGTAGGTCTTTTTGCCGATGTCATTCGCAGCCTCGCTGAACGCGATCTGACCGCCCGCCTGCCTTCCGATGGTCCAGAAGCCTATGCCGAACTGGCGCAGATGCTGAATGCGGCTCTGGACGACATCCAGCAGCAATTTGCGGTGCTGTCCGGCAGGATACAGGCGGCCGATGCGGCGACGGATGCGCTCGCACGCGATTCCCGTTCCCTCGCTCAGAATTCCATGGAGCAATCCCAGGGGCTTGCGGCATCGGCAAAGCAGCTCGCCGAACTGGCCGATCAGGTTCGCAGCAATGCGGCGAGCACCCGGTCTGCCGAGCGCGCCGCCGCCTCCACCCGTGTTGCGGCTGAAGACAGCGGCCGGGTCGTTGGCCAGGCGATTTCCGCGATGGCCGATATCGAAACCTCGGCGGAAAAGATCGGGCAGATCATCGGCGTCATCGACGAGATCGCTTTTCAGACCAATCTGCTGGCTCTCAATGCCGGCATCGAAGCGGCACGCGCCGGCGAGAGCGGCCGCGGCTTTGCCGTCGTCGCCCAGGAAGTCCGCGCGCTCGCCCAACGCTCCGCCGATGCAGCCCGCGAGATCAAGGTGCTGGTGACAGGCACCAAGGCACAGGTCGATGCCGGCGTGCAGATGGTCGGCCGCACGCAGGAGGCGATCGGCGGCATTGTCCGTCAGGTGACCGATATCAACGATGCAATTTCCGGCATCGCGGCCGCCACCGATGAACAGGCCGCTACCCTGCGTACCGTGACGACGGAGGTCGGCGGCTTCGGCGAAAGCGCCGCTGCCAGCGAAAGCCTTGCCCGTCGCTCGAACGAAGGCGCCGATCATCTTCATACCGTTATCCTCGAACTTGGCCAGACGATCCGCGAATTCCGCCTCGAGCGCGAGCGCCGCCAGGCGGTTGCGCCGCGTCCGGTGACTGCCGCCCAACGCTTGCCGGTCGCTCGCCGCCATGAAGCGGCTGATGACGAGGGAAGTGCCGGCGAATTCGATTTTCCGCTTCGCAGGGCCGCGTTGGGAGGCGAACGGAATGCTTACTGACATCTCTGTTTTATGCGCATGCGGGCTGTGGAACCCGATTTCAGGCAACAAGGAATAAAGCGATGCCGAGCAGGAAGGGCGAAAAGACAATCAGTCTGGCTGCGGTGCTGGACCTCAACGAAGCCTCGACGCTTCGCGGCAAGTTGGTGGGGCTGCGCGGCAGCAATCTCGTGATCGACGCCTCCGGCGTCGAAAGGATCGGGGCCTTGTGCGTCCAGGTCATCATGGCTGCCGCCAAGACTTGGGATGAAGACAAGCTGTCCTTCACCTTTTCGAAGGTGTCGGATGCATTTCAAAAAACGATGCAGTTGATCGGCGTCGACATCGATCATCTGCTTGCCAAGGAGATCCGGCAATGAAGAAAAAAGTACTGACCGTGGATGATTCACGGACCATTCGAAACATGCTTCTCGTCACCCTCAACAACGCCGGCTTCGAGACTATCCAGGCCGAAGACGGTGTCGAGGGTCTCGAGGTTTTGGAAGAAGCCAATCCCGATGTGATCGTCACGGACATCAACATGCCGCGCCTTGACGGCTTCGGCTTCATCGAGGGCGTGCGCCGCAACGACAGGTACCGGGCGATCCCGATCCTGGTCCTGACGACCGAAAGCGACGCCGAAAAGAAGAACCGTGCCCGCCAAGCCGGGGCGACGGGTTGGATCGTCAAGCCCTTCGATCCCGCCAAGCTGATCGATGCCATCGAGCGTGTAACCGCTTAAACAGGATCTGTTCCTATGGATATGAACGAAATCAAAGAGATTTTTTTCCAGGAGTGCGAGGAGCAGCTCGCCGAACTGGAATCCGGTCTCCTGAAAATGAATGATGGCGACCGGGATCCGGAAACCGTCAACGCCGTCTTCCGTGCCGTTCATTCCATCAAGGGTGGGGCAGGGGCCTTCGGTCTGGATGACCTTGTCGCCTTTGCCCATGTCTTCGAAACGACGCTCGATTGCGTTCGATCCAACAAGCTTGAGCCGACACAGGATGTCCTGAAAGTCATGCTCAAGGCCGCCGACGTGCTGGCGGACCTCACCAACGCCGCCCGCGACGGCGGCAGCGTCGACCAGGCCCGCAGCAAGGGGTTGGTCAAGGAACTGGAAGCGCTGGCCCACGGCGAACTGCCCTCGGCATCCCCAGCCGCGGAAGCCGGGCCGAAGCCGGTGAAGGCCGCCGCGCCCGCCCCGGCCCCCACCCCAGTCAAGGCCGCACCAGCTCCCACGGATGACAGCGGTTTTCAGCCGATCCCCTTCAGCTTCGACGACGATTTCGGTGGCGACGAAGCGCCCGTGGCGATGCCGGAATACGAAGTCAGCTTCAAACCGCGCTCCGATCTCTACGCCAAGGGCAATGATGCGACGCTGCTGCTGCGCGATCTGTCGCGCGTCGGCGAGATGAGCATCCATTGCAACATGGATGCCCTGCCGGGCCTCGATCAACTCGACCCCGAAGGCGCCTATTTCAAGTGGACGATCTCGGTCAGAACGGACAAGGGCGAAGACGCCATCCGCACGGTCTTCGAATTCGCCGAATGGGATTGCGAGCTCGATATCCGGCGGATCGAAGACGCCGCTGCCGGTAGCGATGAAGAACTGCCGATGGTCCCCGTGCCTTTCGATCTCTCCGTTCTCGACGGCGACGAACAGGCTGTCGAAACGCCCGTGCAAGCACCGAAGCCGAAAAGCGATGCCGCCGTTGCCGTTGCCGCCGCTGAAACGGCAAGCAATGTCACGCAGCTTGCCGCTGCCGCCGCTCGTGTCGAGAAGAAGGAAGCCGCGGCAGCCGCCGCCGCTGCCGCTGCCAACGCCGCCGCGCAGAACAATGCCGCCGCCGGCGCCGGTCAGACCATCCGCGTCGATCTCGACCGTGTCGACCGGCTGATCAACCTCGTCGGCGAGCTCGTCATCAACCAGGCGATGCTGTCCCAGAGCGTCATCGAGAATGACAACAACGGCGCATCCTCGATCAATATGGGCCTCGAAGAGCTGCAGCAGCTCACCCGCGAGATCCAGGACAGCGTCATGGCGATCCGCGCGCAGCCGGTAAAGCCCGTCTTTCAGCGCATGTCGCGTATCGTCCGCGAAATCGCCGACATGACCGGCAAGTCGATCCGCCTGATCACCGAAGGTGAAAACACCGAAGTCGACAAAACGGTCATCGACAAGCTGGCCGAGCCGCTAACCCATATGATCCGCAACGCCGTCGACCACGGCGTCGAAACTCCGGAAAAGCGTACAGCGCTTGGCAAGAACCCGGAAGGCACGGTCCGCCTGACGGCAAAGCATCGGTCCGGCCGCATCCTGATCGAACTCGCCGACGATGGCGCCGGCATCAACCGCGAAAAGGTGCGGCAGAAGGCGATCGACAACGATCTCATCCCCGCCGACGCCAATCTCTCGGACGAGGAAATCGACAACCTGATCTTCCTGCCGGGCTTCTCGACAGCCGATAAGATCTCCGACATTTCCGGCCGCGGCGTTGGCATGGACGTCGTCAAGCGCTCGATCCAGGCGCTCGGCGGCCGCATCAATATCAGCTCCAAGCCGGGACACGGCTCGGTCTTCACCATGAGCCTGCCGCTGACGCTTGCCGTCCTCGACGGCATGGTGGTCACGGTGGCAGGCCAGACGCTGGTGGTGCCGCTCACCGCCATCGTCGAGACCCTGCAGCCGGAAGCCGCGGCGATCCATTCCTTCGGTGCCAACCACCGCCTGATCTCGATCCGCAACAGCTTCTGCCCGCTGGTCGATGTCGGCCGCATCCTGAACTTCCGCGCCACGCAGGCCAATCCGGTCGACGGTGTCGCATTGCTGGTGGAATCGGAAGGCGGCGGGCAGCGCGCTCTGATGGTCGATGCGATCCAGGGCCAGCGCCAGGTCGTCATCAAGAGCCTCGAAGCGAACTACACGCATGTGCCCGGCATTGCCGCCGCGACCATCCTTGGTGATGGGCGCGTTGCTCTCATCCTCGACGTTGATGCCGTGGTCGGCGCCTCCCGCGGACAATCGCTGAAGGCCGAAATGTCATACGCAGCAGCAGGTTAAGCCTATGTCATATGCCGTCAAGAACCTGACCCAGGGTGCCCGTGAGCTGATCGCCTTCCGCATCGGCGATCAGGAATTCTGCGTCGATATCATGTCGGTCCGTGAAATCCGCGGCTGGACGCCGGCGACGGCCATGCCGCATGCGCCGGCCCATGTCCTCGGCATTATCAACCTGCGCGGCGCCGTCCTGCCGATCGTCGATCTTTCCGCTCGTCTTGGCATGAAACGCGCCGAGCCGACCGCGCGCCATGTGATCATCGTGGCGCAGGTCAAGCGCAAGGTCGTCGGCCTGTTGGTCGACGCCGTGTCCGATATTCTGACAGTAACCGACGACAATATTCAGCCGACGCCGGAAGTTTCTTCCGACTATGAGCGGCAGTTCGCGCGGGGCATCCTGGCGATCGACCGCCGCATGATCTGCCTTATCGAACTCGAAACCCTGTTCCCGGACAGCGAAAGCGAAGCTGCATGAGCATTATGGGAGCGACAGATCTGAGAGCATCCCCGGACGAGGTACTGGCCAGCGGCGAATATCCGCTGACGAGACGCGATCTTTCCGAAATTGCCGCCATGATCTACTCGGACGCCGGAATTTCTCTCAACGAGACCAAGGCCTCGCTGGTTTATTCGCGGCTGTCGAAGCATATCCGCGCACTGGGCTTGCCGGGCTTTCGCGATTATTGCGTGCTGGTCGCCTCGCCCGCGGGGGCGACGGCGCGGCGCGAAATGCTGTCGCATCTGACGACGAACTTCACCCGCTTCTTCCGCGAGAACCATCATTTCGACCATCTGCGCGACGAGGTTCTCCCGGGGCTTCTGGCGCGCGCCAAAAGCGGCGGTCGCGTTCGCATCTGGTCGGCAGCCTGTTCCGACGGGCAGGAGCCCTATTCCATAGCGCTCACGGTGCTGTCGCTGCTGCCGAATGCCGCCGAATTCGACTTCAAGATTCTGGCGACGGATATCGATCCGAAGATCCTCGGCCTTGCTCGCGCAGGCGCGTATGACGAGACTTCGCTCGAAACGGTTTCGCCCGCCATGCGCAAGCAATGGTTCCAGGAAGTCGACATCCAGGGGCGCCGCAAGTTCCAGATCGACGATCGCGTCAAGCGGCTGATCACCTTCAACGAGCTGAACCTGATGGCGCAATGGCCGTTCAAGGGCATGTTCGACGTCATCTTCTGCCGCAACGTCGTCATCTATTTCGACGAGCCGACGCAGACGAAGATCTGGTCGCGCTTCGCCGGTCTGCTGCCGGAGAACGGCCATCTCTACATCGGCCATTCCGAGCGCGTCTCGGGCGAAGCCAAGCACGTCTTCGACAATATCGGCATCACAACCTATCGCCGTCTTGCCAATTCGACCGGGAGGAAAGTATGAGCGCCGCCCGTGTTCTCGTCGTCGATGACTCCGCAACCATGCGCGGCCTGATCACCGCTGTCCTGCGCTCCGATCCGGAGGTCGATGTCATCGGCCAGGCCGGTGATGCAATGGAAGCGCGCGCGGCGATCAAGGCGCTCAATCCCGACGTGGTGACGCTCGACATCGAGATGCCGAACATGAACGGCCTCGATTTCCTCGAAAAAATCATGACGCTGAGACCCATGCCGGTCATCATGGTCTCGACCATGACCCACCGCGGCGCAGAGGCGACCCTGGCCGCCCTCGAGATCGGCGCGTTCGATTGCGTCGGCAAGCCTGCTCCGGGCGAGCCACGCCCGTTCGGGGATCTGGCGGAAAAGGTGAAGGCAGCGGCCCGTTCGCAGCGGCAATATTCCAAGCCGGCCGCAAACCATGCTCCGCCGCCGGCAGTTGCCGACTTCCGCGTCGGCCGCAAGATCGTCGCGATCGGCTCGTCGACGGGGGGCGTCGAGGCATTGATCGCCGTCCTGCAGAAATTCCCGGCCAATTGCCCGCCAACGGTCATTACCCAACATATGCCGCCAAGCTTTACCCGCAGTTTTGCTGAACGGCTCAACCGGCTCTGCGCACCCGTGGTGCAGGAGGCGACCGATGGCGCGCGGCTGGAAATCGGCAAGATTTATCTGGCGCCGGGCGGCGATCGGCATTTGCAGATCGCCAACGCATCGGCGCCTCATTGCCGTCTGGTCGATCGCGGTCCCGTCAACGGCCATCGTCCCTCCGTCGACGTGCTCTTCGATTCAGTCGCCGAGCTCGCCGGCCGCAATGCGGTCGGCGTGATCCTGACCGGCATGGGCCGCGACGGTGCCGCCGGCCTTCTCAAGATGCGCCATGCCGGTGCACGGACGATCGGCCAGAACGAAAAGACCTGCGTGGTTTATGGAATGCCGAGGGTCGCATTCGAATTAGGTGCAGTCGAACAGCAGTTTCCGCTGAACGCCATTGGCGAGGAAATATTGAAAGTAACAGCCGCCCGTAAGGAAGGGAGCGAATAATGTCTCTAGCGGAGAAAATCAAAGTTCTGATCGTGGACGATCAGGTCACCAGCCGTCTGTTGTTGAGCGACGCGCTGACGCAACTGGGTTTCAAGCAGATCACTGCTGCCGGGGACGGCGAGCAGGGCATGAAGATCATGGAGCAGCAGCCGCATCATCTGGTGATCTCCGACTTCAACATGCCGAAGATGGATGGTCTCGGCCTGCTGCAGGCCGTGCGCACCAATCCGACGACAAAGAAGGCGGCCTTCATCATCCTGACGGCGCAGGGCGACCGTGCGCTGGTGCAGAAGGCCGCCCAGCTCGGTGCCAACAACGTTCTCGCCAAGCCCTTCACCATTGAAAAGATGAAAGCGGCGATCGAGGCCGTGTTCGGAGCATTGAAATGATCGTCGAGGGTGCTGCCCGTCGCGTGCACATCATTCAGGGCGAGTACAAGGTCATCAACGATCCGGACGTGGTGCTGTCGACCATTCTGGGCTCGTGCGTGGCGGCGTGCTTGCGTGATCCGATCGCGGGCGTCGGCGGCATGAACCATTTTCTGCTGCCGGGAACGGCTGCTTCGCCGACGAGCGGTGGCGATGCGACGCGATATGGCGTGCATCTGATGGAGCTTCTGATCAACGGTCTTCTGAAGCAGGGCGCGCGTCGTGACCGGCTGGAGGCCAAGGTCTTTGGCGGCGCAAAGACGATTGCCACCTTCTCCAATGTCGGAGAACAGAATGCCGCCTTCGCCATGCAGTTCCTGAGGGATGAAGGCATTCCGGTCGTCGGCTCCAGCACCGGCGGCGAGCATGGACGCAAGATCGAATACTGGCCAATCTCCGGCCGCGCCCGGCAATACCCGTTGACCGGCGCCGAAACGCAGAAGACCGTGGCTCTGGAACAGCGCCCCGTTGCCGCCCCGAAACCGGTCGACAACACGATCGAATTTTTCTGATCAACGAGGACTACCTGATGACCACCATGCCGCGTGCCGAAGCATCCGCCATGCAGGAAGCGCTCCCCGCCATTCTCATGCGTATCGTCTCGGAATTGCACGATGTCGCCTATCTGATCGAGCGCATCGAACCGCAACTGCTCGATCTCGGCGGCATCAACGTGTTGGAATCACCCGACTCCATGAAGGTCATGCAGGGCATCGATCTCGCCGTGCAGAAGACGCGGGGCATTGCCGAGTTCATCGACACGATTACCGGCGGCATGCCTGAGGGTTGGATGGTCGATGTTGCGACGGCGCTGAGCCTGGTCAAGCTGGCCGAAATGCAGAAAGCTCTCGGCGGCAGCGGTCGCCACGGACATTCCCAACCTCTCGCCAAGGCCGCCGGCGATTTCGATTTCTTCTGACGGGAAGCGCCGGCCCCTGATATTGTTTTTCTTATATTATCTCGGATAAATTTTTCGAGTTCTTCATTTTTCCTGCCCAGGACGAAACGCTCGCACAAGTTTCGATTTCTATCTTCGCTGCAGGGCACAAAGCCATCAGGTCTTTGACGAATCGTGCGAGAACAGAATGAATCTGTTAAATCAATTAGTTCCCTTGTTCAGGAATCTGCAGAACCTGGGGAGGACACGCCTGCTGATCATGGCGGGCGTCGGCGTCGTTTCCATGGCGCTGATTCTGTTTGCAGCCCTCTACGTCAATAAACCTGCCCAGGAAACGCTCTATGTGGGCCTGGATGCGACCGATCTGAACCAGATCAGCATAGCGCTTGCCGAAGCCAATATCGGTTTCCAGGTGGGCACGGACGGGACCAGCTTGACCGTGCCAGCCGGCATGACCGGCAAGGCCCGCCTGCTGCTTGCCGAGCGCGGCCTGCCGAACAGCACCAATGCCGGCTATGAGCTCTTCGACAATGTCGGCTCTCTCGGCCTCACCTCCTTCATGCAGGAAGTGACCCGCGTGCGTGCGCTCGAAGGCGAAATCTCGCGCACGATCACCTCGATCACGGGCATCAACGCCGCACGCGTCCACATCGTCATGCAGGATGTCGGCAACTTCCGCAAAGCGGACCAGAAGCCGACGGCCTCCGTCATGATCCGAGCGAATGCCGAAGCGGCGCGCAAGTCGGCCCAGGCCATCCGTCATCTCGTCGCCTCTGCCGTTCCAGGCCTCGAAGTCGATGATGTTACGATTCTTGATTCCACCGGACAATTGCTCGCCTCGGGTGATGATCCGAGCAATGGCGCGCTGAACCGCAATCTCGGCATCGTGCAGAATGTTCAGGACGAAATCGAATCGAATATCAATAAAGCGCTTGCGCCATTTCTCGGCATGGACAATTTCCGCTCCAGTGTAACGGCGCAGCTCAATACCGACAGCCAGCAGGTGCAGGAAACCACCTACGATCCGGATTCGAAGGTCGAGCGTTCGGTCCGCACCACCAAGGAAGCGCAGAAATCGCAGCAGCGCCAGTCGGATACGGCAGCGACCGTTGAGCAGAACATTCCGCAGGCTGCTCCGCAGGCCGGTGGCGGCGGACCGACGTCGAACGATCAGTCCGACAAGCGCGAAGAACAGACCAATTACGAAATCAACAGCAAGACGACCGCCACGACCCGCAACAGCTATAGGGTCGAGAAGCTCTCGGTGGCCGTGGTGGTCAACAAGGGCCGCATCGCCCAGATGGTCGGTCAGCCGGCCGATCAGGCGAAGGTCGACGCTTATATCGCCGAAATGCAGAAGATTGTCGCGACTGCCGCCGGGCTCGACACCAGCCGTGGTGACGTGGTCACCGTCAACGCGATGGACTTCCTCGACAATCAGCTTCTCGACGATGGCTCTTCGGGCTTCAGCGTCATGGACATGCTGAGCCGCAATATGGCCGGCATCATCAACTCGGCTGCCTTCGTTGCGGTTGCCTTCCTCATCGTCTGGATGGGCTTCCGTCCGCTGATCCGCTCGCTCGGTGGCGGTGTGGCCGGTGGCGCGGCTCTGCCGGAAGCGGCGGGCCTGGAGTTGCCGGATTTCGCTCCTGCCGTCGGTGGGCCGGGCGCCGCGCTGATGGACGGCTTCGGCTCGGACTTCGGCTTCGACAGCACCGACGATCTGCTGACAATGGGCGAAGACGGTGGCACCTTCAACCGCCGCGTCAAGGAAGGGCCGGAACGTCGCCTCTCGCGCATGGTGGAAATCAGCGAGGAACGCGCCGCCAAGATCCTCAGAAAATGGGCCGTCGACAACGCTGCCTGATAAGAAGACCGGGATATGCTCCCGGTCTTTTCTTGCGATCGGAAGGAGAGCGGCTTTTTCAGGACAGCTTAGGGTTTCGCAAACGTTTCCTGCAGGTCAACCGGACGAATTCATGTGACCGAACGTGTTGGCAAGGTCTCGCCGGAGCGGAAATTTCGTTGCTGGGTAGAAAGAATCGACTTACAATCATCATACCTATTCGGAATTGCGCAGAAGCGGTGAGAGTCAGACCATGACATGCGTGTTCGGTAAATTCAGAGAATTTTGGAGATGCCGATAGGCGGAGAAATCAGTCTATAGTTGGTTGATTGCGATTTCGGGGATTCGCGCCAATGCGATTGCCCAAATCGAATTTATATATTAGCGCATTTACCGCGTCCTACATTCACCGGGATTCGGAGACGTGGCAACAAATTGAGTTGGCGCAGACGCCTGTTTGAAGATCGATCCCATCTTCGAGGTTATGCGCCGGGTCCAGACCGAGCAATGCTCACGTTGGCGTTTCGAGCGCCTGACAGCGGCAGGAAATGCAAAAAATGGACATGCAGATATTGCAGGGGAGTAAGGGCGACAAGGATATGCGATTGGCCGCATCCGCCAATACCATGTCGCGCGATCAGCTCATTCAGCAGTTGAGCACCATTGTCGGCTCGGCCTATCTCCAATCCGGTCTGCGCGTGCTGACGGACTATGTCGGCGCTTCCCACTATCTTCTGGCTCGTTGCGACCTGATCCAGGAGAGCGGTCTCGATTTCGTCGTATCTTCCGATTGGCCTTTCGATCTCGTCCGGCGTCTTGCTTCCGAACTCACATGCGGCTACGGCCGTACGAGCGAATTTGAGAAGTGCATGTCGCTATTCCAGCCGAATTTTGCATTCCTGCCTGACGATGTTGAGTTGCCGGAAGGCCTCGGCCGCCAATATTGCTCACTGACCTTCAATGTCGGGCGCACGCGCTTCTCGCTGATGCTGCTTGCCCGGGATGGCCTGCTGCTGTCGCCCGAGCGGCTGCGCGACGTGGGATTGTTGTCGGGCTATTTTGCGAGCTTCACGCGCTGCGCAGACGGCAAGTCCGAGCGCGATTTCGATCTGACCGAGCGCGAACTTGAATGCTTGTTCTGGATTGCGGAGGGCAAGACGAGCGACGAGATCGCCATGATCCTCGGTATCTCCAGAAACACCATCAACAACTATATTACCAGCGTGATGCGAAAGACCGCGACCAAGACGCGATCGGAAGCGATCGCCTTTGCCGTCAGAAACAACCTCGTTTGAAAGCCCAGTGGATGCGATATCAGCCGGTTAGGACGACGGACACGCCAAGCGAAGCAAGGCTCGGTCGTTCGCATCGGATATCGAGCCGCTCTGATCTCTTCCCGAAACTGGTGTCGATGCAAAAGTTGATCGACGCGCAGAATTTTGCGGTCTATCGCCTCAGCGGCTCGGGCCTGCCAAGCAAGCAGCGCCTGGTCTGCGAGCTGGAAAACTGGGGCTCGACCAATACTGTCCTCAACAAGGCCTTCGTCGAAGCCTATGGCGAGGCGATGATCGAGCACATCGAAAAGTCGCTGCTGCCGCTAATGTGGAACGGCCGCGATAGCGACAGCACCGCCGAGACGCCTGATTTCGCCTCATTCACCCAGCGCCTGAAGCCGCATCTCCTACCTTTTGCCGGCGTCGCCTTTCCGGTGCGCTTGGGATCGGTCGGCAACGGCTATGTCGTGTTCGCCGCGAAATTCATGGATCTGACCAGCGATATGATCGTCGAGCTGCATGGCCGTAGCTGCCAGATCATGATGGATCTCCTCTCGCTCGACGAACGCCGTTCGCCGGCCGCCGAAGCGCTGAGCGAACGCGAGATCGCCTGCCTGCAGCTTGCCGGCGATGGCCGGATCAGTGAGGAAATAGCCGAAAAGCTGGGATTGTCGGTGCATACCGTCAACGCCTATCTCGGCTCGGCGACAATCAAGCTCGACAGCGTCAACCGCATTCAGGCAATCGCAAAGGCGATCCGCTTCGGTTACATCAGCTAGGGCGCGATTGCGTTCAGAGGAACGCATAAAGTCGGCCCCGATCTGCCCTCAGCTACTGATTTTCATAGCGGATAAGATCTCCCCAAGATTGTGGGAACGCGTAATGAGGGTGCGGTTCTGCGCATCTCTAAGCAGAACCGCTTGAACGCCGAGATGCCTCAGCCATCTTCATTTTAAGACTTGGGATGGGTTCAGCCTACTTCAGGCTGCGTGCGTCGTGCCGCCGATCGCGTAGCGGGCGTCCCGCAGGCTGCGCGCGAGAAGGGCGGTGTTTTCGTCCGGATCGGCCGAGGCCTTGTCGAAGGCGATATGGTTGATCTCGATGCCGGCATGATGTTCGGCCAGCGCGAGCTTGGCATAGACGGTAACGCCGCGCGGTTTGATTTCAAGGTCGATGGTGACTTCCGCCGGTCCGCCCCATTCGAGCTTGTAGTCGCCCCCGAGACCGAAATTGACCGTGCCCGGGTGGAAATAAAGCTCCGCCGCCGAAGCCACGAGGTCGGCGAGATTGCCATAGCGCTCGAAACGGAGCAGCGAGATCAGATCGGCCGCGTCGAGGAGCCGCAATTCACTGGCGACCGGGCTGATGGCCTCAGCCAGAATTTGTTCACGTTGGGCAGAGTAGGGGGATTTTTTCATTCGATTTATCGTACCCGTTTTCTATTCGACTGCGCGGCATAGATCCGATGAATCAGTTCTGCGACGGCCTTGTAAAATACTGACGGGATGACACTATCTACCGAGACTTGCGCAAACATGGAGCGCGCGAGTGGCGGGTCTTCGAAGACGGGAATGCCGTTTGCCTCGGCGATCTCTCTGATTTTGAGGGCGATGAGGTCCTGCCCCTTGGCAACGACGATGGGTGCGTCGTTTTCTTCCCGGACATAACGCAGCGCCACGGCAAAGTGTGTCGGGTTGGCGATGACCAGAGTGGCGCGCGGCACCTGCTTCATCATGCGCCGGCGGGCGCGGTCGCGGGCGATCGAGCGCTGGCGCGATTTGACGATCGGGTCGCCCTGGGATTGCTTGAACTCTTCCTTGACCTCCTGCTTGGTCATTTTCAACTGGTCGACCCAATGGTACCGGGTCCAGAGCACGTCACCGATGGCGACGATAGCGGTTGCCAAGAGCACGATGGTCAGAATTCTCTGGATGATGGTCGACAGCCGCACGAAGATTGTCTGCGGATCGGAAACCAGCGAATCGATTGCATGGAAGAATTGGCCGCGCAGCACAAAGAACATGATGATGCCGACCACGAAGATCTTCGCGAGCGACTTGCCGAATTCGACAAGGCCCGACGTGCTGAAGATGCGGCCCCAGCCGGCCACTGGCGATATGCGGGAAAACTGTGGCTGAATGCGGTCGAGAACGGGTGTCGGCAGGTTCTGGAACAGCGAGGAACCGATGCCGAAGACGAAAAACAGCACGATGGCAGGCAGCAACAGGTTGCCGACTTCCCAGCCGATGCGGACGAACAGCGAGATGACGTCCGGGCCTGTCTCTAGTTGCCACTGATCGGGTTTTTCGAAGAGGTCGCGCAGCACCTCGCCCATGCGCCCGATGCGCCCCGGCAGAAAGAAGGTGACGTAGATGACGGTGGCGAGCATCGACGCGAAGAGCGTTGCTTCCTTGGAGTGAGGCACATTGCCCTTCTCCATGGTGTCGCGGAGTTTTTTCTCCGTCGGTTTTTCTGTTTTACTGTCCTTGTCTTCGTCAGCCAAAGCAGCCGTCCTTCATGAAACGGAAAGAGGCCGTGCATCATGCACGGCCTTGTTCTGAACAGTCTAAGACGATTTAGGTGAGTCGCGCTGAGGTCACGCGGCTTCTTCCACAGGCGTCTTGTCCTTTGCCTTGAGCTCGATCTGACCGGAATTGGAAAGCCGGATGGCTTCCTGGGCGATGGCGCGCCGCGCGATGGCGATTTCGCGCGGATTGATGCCGGTATTGCCCATCTGCAGGTCGGATTCGATCATGCGGCGCTGGCGCGGGCTGATCGAACTGAGCACGATCTCGCGAATCTCGGACGACGAGCCGCGCAGCGCCATGGTGAGAATGTCGGCCGCAATGTCGTTGAGCAGCATGACACGGCTTGGCTGCGGCATGAGCGTGAGGTCGTCGAAGAGGAAGATCTTCGGACGGACCTTGTCGACCGATTCCTTGTTGAGCGTTTCCAGCGAGGTGAGCAGCGTGTCGACCTGCGGCTTGTCCAGCTCGTTCATCAGCTCCGCCACCTTGGTCGAGCCGGAAGCATTGCGTTCGGCATCGATTTCCGCCATCAGCCCCAGCACGCGATTTTCGATGATCTGCGCCGCTTTCGGGCTGACATCCTTGAGATTGACGGTGCGGTTCATGATGTCGGCGCGTTGCGCCTCCGGCAGTTGCAGCAGAACCTTGGCGCCGAAGGAGGATGGCATCATCGACAGGACATAGGCGATGGTTTGCGGATGTTCGCGCAGGAAGAACTTGGCGACGAAGATCGGGTCCGCCTCGCCGAGGCGATCCCAGATCGAGGTCTCGTATGCCTGGAAGGCCGTGCGCCGACCGAGAAGGCTGTCGACCTCATCGGGCGTCAGGCCTTCCTCGAGGATGCTTTCGATCGCCTTGGCGTTGTCCATCAGACCCGCGCCTTCGGTGAAGAGATCCTCGAACTCCACGACAAGCTGCGCCAGTTCGTCGGGCGGAATCAGCCTCAGCGATTGTGCAGAGGCGATGATGAGCTGCAGTTCATGCTGCGTAAAATACTTCAGCAGCCGTCCCGCCACCTGTTTTCCCATGGCAAGAAGAACGGCTGCGGCCTTTTCAGCCTGAGTTAACGGTTTCTCGGCAATCGCACCGCTGAAATCGTCAAAGTCCATCATGGTCTTCGTCTCCGTCCCAAACCGGGAGTGGGCTTATTCTGAACCAGGTTCAGGTTTTCTTCGTATTCGATACTTCGATGAGCTTGATGCCGAACCGGGTGTCGTCATGTTCCAGCACGGTAATTTCGCCCCGGCCGATTCTGCGGCCATTGACGGTGATTTCGACGGGCTCGCCGATCTTCTTGTCGAGGGCGATGATCGCGCCTTCGGTCAGGTTCATCAGGCCGGAGACCTGCATGCGGCTGCTGCCGAGCACGATCTGAACGTCGATGGGGATGTCCATGATCAGATCGAGATTGGCGGTCAGCGCACTGCCCGGAGCTGCCGGTTCGGCAAAGGAGGGACCGCCGAAATCGCCGCCGCCAAAGGCCGAGCCTGCGCTGTCGTCGCCGAAATCGCCACCGAAGGCGGAAAGATCCGTGCCCGGCTCGGCCCCGAATGTATCGGCACCGAAATCCGGCATGCCACCATCGTTGTCCTTCTTCAACACGCCGCGCAGGCCGTCGATGGCCTCATCCAATGCGGCGTCGCTGTTTTCAACTTCCAGCGATTCCTCGCTGCTTTTCTGTGTCGTCTTCCTAACCATGAAATCACTATCCCAGTTGAAACTTGCCTCAAGCTGCCGTGGGTAGGCGAGCCACCCGCCAGCCGGTCAATTCATCAGGTGCCGAAGAAGCTCGTCGTCGGAATTCACATTGTCCTTGACGCGCACCGTGTAATTTTCGCCCGAGCGGCCGAATTCGCAGATGTAGAGGTCCTTGCTGTTGGCGCTGACCTCGACGCGGACATCGCCCGCGTCCATGAAGGGAATGACGTCGCCGACGGCGAGCTTGGAAATCGTGTTCAGCGTCAGGGATTGCAGCCGGATCCGGGCCTCCAGCGTCACCTGCGAGCGACGCACCTGCTCGCTGAGCTGCTCCGTCCATGCTTCCGAGGCGGCGGATGGGTTCTTCGCCCGCGGCGCGCTGACCACGGTGCGCAGCAGAACCTGCTGCGGTATGACGACGACGATCTCCGAGACGGTCTTGCCGAGAGAGATCATCATGGTGATGGCAGCGGCGAATTCATCAGCCTGGTCGGCAACCGGCTTCGGGCGGTTCTCGATGTTGTACGGCGGATCCAGATAGGGTTCGAAACCACCGGCCGCGTTGACGGCCGAGCGTAGCACGTTGGCGATCTTGTCGAATACCATGACCGCCAGATCGAGCTCGATGATCGACAGCGGCCGCGGAACGGGCGCCTCGATGTTCTCGGGCAGCGCGCCCAGCATGTGCTCCATCAGGGTCATGATGAAGCCCGAGCCGCAACCGAGAATGAACTTCGGTGCCCAGTTGCGCAGCGAACCGTTCACAAGCGCATAATTGCCGCCAAGGCCGGCGATGAGATCGTTCATCAGTCCCGACTGGCAGCCGGCATAGGCGACGGACACGTCGAGACCGGTTTCGCTCTTGATGATGTCGGGGAGGAATTCGCCGTAGACCTGGCCGAATGCGGCGGCGAGCTTTCCAACGGTTGCCTGGTCGCCGAGGCCGCCGGTCAGCTTGGCGAAGAGGGCGCGATCCATCGTCTGTACCTTGGCTGGTGATTGCTGGCTCATGATCGTCAGGCCGCCTTGCTCTCACCGCCGGGATTCATCATTTCCTGCTCGACGGCATCGATCGACGGCCGTTCGTAGGAGGAGATGGTCTTGCGGCCGTATTCGAGCGCCACCTGCGGTACCGAGCCGTTCATATAGGCGAGCAACGTCTGCTTCACGATCACGTAGAGGCGATGCTGCTTGTTGCGCACGATCTTGATCTGCGACACGAGGGGGGCGCAGACGGAGTACGAAAGGATAATGCCGAGGAAGGTGCCGACCAGAGCCGAGCCGATGAGATGACCGAGCACTTCGGGCGAATCGTTGATGTGGCTCATGGCCTTGATGACGCCGAGAACGGCGGCGACGATACCGATGGCCGGGAAGGAATCTCCCATGATCGTGATGGCATGGTATGGCTTCATCTTGTCGTGCAGGATGGTGTTGATTTCCTCGTCCATCAGCGCCTCGATCTCGTGCGAGCGGGCGTTTCCGATGATGATGAGACGGACATAATCGCAGATGAAAGCCGTCAGTTCCTTGTTCTTCAACACCGTCGGGGCGGCTTGGAAGATCACCGATTCGTCCGGGTTGTCGATGTGCGCTTCGATTTCGTTGCGCGACTTCGTGCGCAGGTCCCGCATCAGCGCATAGAGCACGCCGAGCGTGTCGAGGTAGTTGCGTTCCTTCGGAACCGCATGCTTGAAGGCTTCGCCCAGCGCCTTACCGGAATCCTTCACGACCTTCATCGGATTGGCCATGATGAAGCCGCCGATGCCTGCGCCTGCGATGATGACAAATTCGAAGGGCTGGAACAGCGCGTCCACATGCCCGCCCATCGCCATGAAGCTGCCAATGATGCAGCCGCAGGTCACTACAAATCCGATAATAATATTCATCGCCAGTCCACACCTGAACGTTGCTTCCTTCGTTGAAGTAGGAGACCTGCCTTGCGTGAGGCTGTTCGGTGTGCTCCGAAAACGGCCTTTCGACGTGTCAGCTTCGCACAAGCCAATGCGGGCAGAGTATCGGGTAAGGGCATCCACGCCCGGCTAACGAAATGTAGGAGCGCCGCAATATTGGCGTTTCCTTTCCCGTTATTCTCCAATGTCCGGAGGGCGTTGAAAATGCAGTCTGGTATCTATGTGGCGCTGTCATCGCAGATGGCGCTCGAGCGGCGTCTGACGACGATCGCCGATAACATGGCCAACGTGAATACCACGGGTTTTCGTGGCACCGAGGTCAAGTTCAATCAAGTGCTCAGCAATACCGAAAACAAGCTCAACGCCAAGGTCGCCTTCGTCTCGCAAGGCAACGACTATCTCTCCACCGACAACGGCGAATTGCAAAACACCGGCAATCTCTTCGATTTTGCGGTCAAGGGCGATGCCTGGTTTGGCATCAACACGCCGGCGGGCCTGGTGCTGACGCGCGACGGCCGCTTTACCATGAGCGAGAGCGGTGCCCTGGTCTCCACTCGCGGCTATCCAGTACTGGATCCCGGCGGCGCACCGATCCAGCTTGACCCCGGCGGCGGCGCACCGAGTGTGTCTGCGGACGGCACGATCGCGCAGAACGGCAAGCAAGTCGGCAAGATCGGGCTCTACAGCGCCGATGTCAGCAAGGGGTTCCTGCGCTATGACAATAGCGGCGTGCTGCCGACGGACCCGCCGCAGGCCGTCGTCGACCGCTCCAATGTCGGTGTCGCCCAGGGTTATCTCGAAAACTCCAACGTCAACGGCATGCGGGAAATGACTCAGCTTATCGAAGTCAGCCGTGCCTTCGACAACATTTCGACGCTCACGAACAGCAGCGAAGGCACGCTATCGGATGCGATCAAGACCCTCGGCGGCAGCCAGTAAGAGGGTCGGATGATGTTCGAGGATGGGCTGCCTGAAGGCGCGATGTCGCCGAGATTTTCCCGTATGGCCGCTTTGGCGGATCAGTATTTGATGGCGGAAAATACGGTTGCCGATGGCGGCCATGTGCGCACCATCGCGGCCGGGCACTACACCGTCGCCGGCCTTTCCAGGCATGTGCGCCTCGGCGAGTTCGTCGCCCATCGATCCTCGACCGGCATCCATCTCGGCGAAGTCGTCCGTGTCGAGCCGGAGCTGACCTATGTCTGCCCGATCGAGCCGGGCGAGCCGATCGGCATCCACGACACGGTCATCCGCAAGGGCGCCTTCCGTATCGCTCCTTCGGATAGCTGGTGCGGGCGCACGATCAACTCGCTGGGCGAGCCGATCGATGGCCTGGGGCCTCTGACGGCGGGCATGGAGTTGCGCTCGATCTCCAATACGGCGCCGCCCTCGATGACGCGCAAACGCGTCGAAACGGGCTTTAAGACCGGCGTGCGCGCCATCGACATCTTCTCGCCGCTCTGCCTTGGCCAGCGTCTCGGCATCTTCGCCGGTTCCGGCGTCGGCAAGTCGACGCTACTGTCGATGCTTGCTCGGGCAAATGCTTTCGACAAGGTGGTGATCGCGCTGGTCGGCGAACGTGGCCGCGAAGTCCGCGAATTCATCGAGGATACGCTCGGTTCCCACATGCAGAAGTCGATCGCCATCGTCGCGACCAGCGACGAGAGCCCGATGCTGCGCAAGATGGCGCCGTTGTCGGCCATCACCATCGCCGAGCATTTCCGCGATCAGGGCGACAATGTGCTGTTGATCGTCGACAGCGTCACCCGCTTTGCCCATGCCATCCGCGAGGTTGCGACCGCGTCCGGCGAACCGCCGATCGCGCGCGGTTATCCGGCCTCCGTCTTCACCGAACTGCCGCGCCTTCTGGAGCGCGCAGGTCCCGGGCCGGAAGGGACCGGCACGATCACCGCGATCATCTCCATCCTCGTCGATGGCGACAATCACAACGACCCAATCGCCGATTCCACCCGCGGCATTCTCGATGGCCATATCGTCCTGCAGCGCAGCCTGGCGGAGGAAGGGCGTTACCCGCCGATCGATCCCTTGGCCTCGGTCTCGCGTCTGGCGCGCAAAGCCTGGACGCCGGATCAGGAAAAGCTGGTTTCGCGCCTGAAGGCACTCGTGCACCGCTATGAGGAAACCCGAGACCTGCGCCTGATCGGCGGATATCGCCAGGGCAGCGACCCGGATCTCGACATGGCCGTCCGCCAGGTGCCGATCATCTACGACATTCTGAAACAGACCCCAGGCGAACGCCCCTCGGCCGACGCCTTCACCGACCTTGCGACCGCGTTGAAAAACGGTTCGGCCGCAAACATCCAGCCGAGAGCAAAATGACGCTTACACGCAATGTCGTTCGCTCCAGCCATTTGATGTCGCATCACCCGGTCCGAAACGGCTCCAAGCCGTTCGGATCATGCCGAGAGAGAGGCCAGACGTGAGAGAATCCGATGCAGACGAACCGGTCGCTCCGCTGAAGCCGGCGAAAAAGCGGACCTTCACCGATAAGGCGCTGGCCGGCACCGGTCTGTTGCTCGCCGGTATCTCGGCCTTCTTCCCCTGGTACGTATTTTTGAATCCCGACAAGTTCGGCATCCACGTTGCCGAGGGCGATCGCACCCGTGACCTGCCGAACTGGCCGGGACGCGAGATCGTCAACGTCTCGCCGCTTGCCATGGTCAACAAGAATCCGAGCGAGCCGAGGGTTATCGCTCCCGATCCGCTGACGACGGCAACGATCAGCAACGTCGGACGCGAGGACGATAAGGGCCAGCCGGCCGAAGATCAGCCGTTCCCCGGCAAGTCGCCGTTCCATTTGCTGCACGTCGCAAACGGCCGGGCTCTGATCGAGGATGACACCGGCATGTATGTCGTGCGCGTCGGCTCGATCCTGCCCGATAACAGCCGCCTGGCGACGATCGAGCAGCGTGACGGAAAGTGGATCATCGTCACCTCTACCGGTGATGTCTACGGCCATAACTGAGAACCCGCAATCGCCTGCGTATCAGGCTTAGTAAAGACTTTAGCAAGAACGCATTCCCCGCAAGTCCCACGCAAGATTATCCCTCTAGGGTCCCTGCTGTAAGAACGGAGAGAAGCCCATGCAACCGATTCAGCTCTTTGACCTGGCCTCGCGGCAAGCCGAGTGGCTCCAGGTTCGCCAGGAGGTCGTTGCCGGCAATATCGCCAATGCCAATACCCCGAAGTACCGCGCCAAGGATGTCACGCCCTTTCAAGCCATTCTCGACAACGAGAACGTCGCCATGGCGAAGACCAATCCGGCGCATTTTTCGGGCAATGAATTCAGCCAGAGCGGCGACGTCAACGTCGAGGAAGCGTCGCTCAATCAGGAAATCGGCGTCCAGGAGTCGGGTAACACCGTCGGCCTGGAAGACGAGCTCGCCAAATCCGGCGAAATCCAGCGCCAGTACGGTTTGAACACTGCGCTGGTCAGCTCCTTTCATCGCATGATGTTGATGACCGTAAAACAATAGATGAAGTGAAGATGTTATGGACCCTTTATCAGCCTCGTTGAAGATTGCGGGCTCCGGCCTGGAGGCTCAATCGACCCGCCTGCGTGTCGTTTCCGAAAATATCGCCAACGCTCGCTCGACGGGCGACACCCCGGGTTCGGATCCCTATCGCCGCAAGACCGTGACGTTCGGTGCTGAACTCGATCGCGCCAACGGCGTAACCACGGTCGGGGTGAAGAAGTTGGGCGAGGACACCAGCAAGTTCGTCGAGGAATACGACCCGGACAATCCGGCGGCGGACACGAAGGGCTACGTCAAGATGCCCAACGTCAACATTCTCGTCGAAATGGCCGATATGCGCGAAGCCAATCGCTCCTATGAGGCCAATCTGCAAACGATCAAGCAGTCGCGCGATCTCATCAACTCCACCATCGATCTCTTGAAGAATGCACAATGATTGACGCTATCAAGAATATCTCCTCCCTTTCGGCAGTCCGCGGCCTCGGCAGCATCACCACCGACCAGAGCTCTTCTTCCTCCAATACGCTGGCGCCGACGCCGGCAACAACGCTCGGAAACGCGACCGGGACCAGCTTTTCCGCGGTCATGTCCAATGTGGCGAAAGACACGGTCAACACGCTGAAGGAAGCTGAAAATGCCTCCTTCGCCGGCATCAAGGGGACGATGAGCACCCGCGAAGTGGTCGACAAGGTCATGCAGGCGGATCAGACGCTGCAGACCGCGATCGCACTGCGCGACAAGGTCGTCTCGGCCTTTCTCGATATTACGAAAATGCAGATTTAGGGCGGGTGGCCCCGCTCCCATTATTTGATTTGGCGCGATCTTGTCGAAAGCCGCTTTGCGGCTTTCTGGATCACGCTCTAGCTCGAAGGACGAAGACATGAGAGCGCTCGCTATTGCCGCGACGGGCATGGACGCCCAGCAGACCAACCTCGAAGTGATCGCGAACAACATCGCGAACATCAATACGACGGGTTACAAGCGTTCCCGCGCCGAGTTCTCGGACCTTCTTTATCAGACCGAACGCGCCAAGGGCATTTCCAACCGGCCGAACCAGGCCGTGGTGCCTGAAGGCGCCAATATCGGTCTCGGCGTGCAGACGACGGCCGTGCGCAACATTCAGATCCAAGGCGAACTGTCGCAGACCCAGAACGATCTCGACGTCGCGCTGGTCGGCCGCGGCTGGTTCCAGATTCAGATGCCCGACGGCACGACGGCCTATACGCGCGCCGGCTCCTTCAACAAGAGCGATACGGGCCAGATGGTGACCGCCGACGGTAACGTGCTGGAGCCGGGAATCACCATCCCGAGCAATGCCAGCAACATCTCCATCAATGAATCAGGTCAGGTTTCGGCAACCATCGGCACCGCGACGACGCCGACCGTTCTCGGCCAGTTACAGATCGCCAACTTCGTCAACGAAGCCGGCTTGCAGCCGATGGGCAGCAACCTCTTCACGCAGACGCCGGCCTCCGGCGATCCCGTCGTCTCCGATCCCAATACGAACGGCTTTGCCTACATGAAGCAGGGCTATCTGGAATCCTCGAACGTCGATGCGGTCAAGGAAATCACTGACCTCATTTCCGCGCAGCGCGCCTACGAGATGAATTCCAAGGTCATCACCACCGCCGACGACATGGCGCAGATCGTCAGCAAAGATCTGAAGTAACGAGAGGACGGGCCGAACATGAGGTTTCGCCGGATGAAAAGCTTAGCAATGGCCTGGTTCGCCGCAGCGAGCCTCTCCGTCATCTTCGCGTCGGCCGCTCCTGTCGGCGCAACCGGAACCGACGGTACCAGCCTGGGGACCGCCGTCGTGCCGACCGAGACGATCTATCCGGGCGATATCATCAGCAGCGGTCAGCTCGAAGAGGTCGAGGTCACCAATCCCAACCTCACAGGCGACTATGCCAAGCGGCTTCGCGATGTGACGGGGTTGGTATCGAAACGGACGCTTCTGCCCGGCCGAACGATCTCCGTTTCCGCCCTGCGCGAACCCTATGCGGTGACGCGTGGCTCCAATGTCCGCCTTGTGATGAACATGGGCAGCATGACGATCACCGCGGCCGGAACGCCGCTGGACGACGGCGCCGTCGGCGATAGCGTGCGAGCCCGCAATCTGGACTCCGGCATCATCGTCAACGGCACGGTTCTTGAAAACGGCACGATCCGAGTGGTCGCAAAATGAGAAGCCTTCGTCATTTCCTCGGGGTTCTGCTGGCATTGCCGAGCCTGATCGTCGCCGATCCGGCTTTGGCGATGCAATCGCGCATCAAGGACATAGCCTCGCTGCAGGCGGGCCGCGACAACCAGTTGATCGGCTACGGCCTGATCGTCGGTCTCCAGGGAACTGGCGACAGCTTGCGTTCCTCGCCGTTTACCGAGCAGTCCATGCGCGCGATGCTGCAGAATCTCGGCATTTCGACGCAGGGCGGCCAATCCGCCGCCAAGAATACCGCCGCTGTCATGGTGACGACCAATCTGCCGCCCTTCGCAAGCCCAGGTAGCCGCATCGACGTCACGGTCAGCTCGCTCGGCGATGCGACCTCGCTTCGCGGCGGTACGCTGATCATGACCTCGCTCAGCGGCGCCGATGGGCAGATCTATGCCGTGGCACAGGGCTCGGTCATCGTCTCGGGCTTCCAGGCTCAGGGGGCTGCCGCCAGCGTCACCGAAGGCACCACCACCGCCGGTCGCGTGCCGGGCGGCGCGATCATCGAACGCGAACTGCCCTCGCGTTTCAAGGATTCCGTCAATCTTGTTCTGCAGTTGCGCAATCCTGATTTCTCCACCTCGATCCGCATTGCCGATACAGTCAATGCCTGGGCGACCTCGCATTTCGGCGCTCCGATCGCCGAGGCTAAGGATTCCCAGGAGGTAGCGATCGAAAAACCGAAGATGGCGGACCTGACACGGCTGATGGCCGATATCGAAAATCTGGACGTCCAGACCGATACGCCTGCCAAGGTCGTCATCAATGAACGCACCGGAACGATTGTCATCGGCGCCGATGTTCGCGTCTCGCCGGTCGCCGTCAGCTACGGAACCCTGACGGTCCAGGTCAGCGAAAACCCGCAGATAGTCCAGCCGGAGCCCTTCTCGAATGGTCAGACGGCCGTTCAGGATCAGACGGATATCACTGCGAGCAAGAGTGGCGGCCGCGTCGCCGTGCTCGAGGGACCTGATTTGAAGACGCTGGTCTCCGGGCTGAACAATATCGGCGTCAAGCCTGACGGCATCATCGCCATCCTGCAAGGCATCAAATCGGCCGGCGCACTGCAAGCGGAGCTCGTGCTGCAATGACATCGATCACCATCGCCAGGAAATTGCTGACTTCCGGCTGCGTCGCGGCGGCGTTGCTGCTGTCGGTCTCTGTGGCCGCGCAGGAAGCGCCGAAGCCGGTTATGGATCCGGCTTCGAGCCAGGACGAGATCAAGCAGTTCTGCACCAATATCGCCGATCCGGCCCGCGACCAGCGCTATCTGTTGCAGAAGCAGGAGCTTGAAAAGCTGCAGGCCGATGTCGACCAGCGCATCGCCACGATGGACAAGCGCAAGGCGGAATACGAAGACTGGCTGAAGCGGCGCGACGACTTCCTGAAGACCGCCGATTCAGGCCTGGTCGACATCTACAAGAATATGAAGCCCGACGCGGCGGCGGCAAGCCTTAATGACGTTAAGGTCACCGTGGCGGCCGCGATCATCATGAAACTCTCACCGCGCCAGTCGAGCCTCATTCTGGCGGAGATGGACGCGCAGAAGGCGGCTGTTGTCACCAACATCATCGCCAGCGCGTCCGATCCGAATACATCGAAGTCGAAGGACCCCTCATGAACATGCGTCTTACGGCCACGTGCGCAGTCGTCGTTTTCCTCGCCGGTTGTCAGTCGCAGGCTCTGAAGGAGATCGGCAGGGCCCCTGCCATGAGCCCGATCGGCAGCGGCCTGCAATATGCCCAGACGCCGCAGATGTTGCAGTATCCGAAGCGACCGCATCAGGTGGCGCAGGGCTATTCGCTCTGGAACGATTCACAGGCGGCGCTTTTCAAGGATTCGCGTGCGCTCAATGTCGGCGACATCCTGACGGTCAATATCTCAATCAACGACAAGGCGAACTGGGATAACGAGACGAACCGCAGTCGCACGAACAAGAGCGACATGAACTGGGATATCACCGCCAAGATCTTTGGCTGGCAGCCGAGCACCAATGCCGACGCGACCTCCGGCTCCGACACCAGCACCGACGCCAAGGGCAAGATGCAGCGTTCCGAGCAGATCACGCTGCTTGTCGCCGCGGTCGTCACCGGCGTTCTCGAAAACGGCAACCTGATGATCAGCGGTTCGCAGGAAGTGCGGATGAATCAGGAGATTCGCATCCTGAACGTCGCCGGCATCGTCCGGCCTCAGGACGTCACGTCGGAAAACACGATCTCCTATGACAAGATCGCCGAAGCGCGCATCTCCTACGGCGGCCGCGGCCGTCTGACGGAAATACAGCAGCCGCCGCGCGGTCAGCAGGCGGTCGACCTGCTGTCGCCACTCTGACGGCCGGGCAGCACATAGCATTCGATAACGGGCGGACAGAGACATGGCAGCGGCAGACACATCGGAAAAAAGCAAGGGATCGCCGCTGATCATGATGATTGTCGGACTGGTGGTCCTGACGGTTCTCGGCGGCGGCGGCGGCTGGTTTCTCGGCACCCTGGTGGCGCCGAAGATCAAGACGGCGACCGCCGTGGTGCAGGCCGCGGCGCAGGCTCCGACCGGTGAAAAGCAGGCTGCTGCCGCCGCCGAAGCAAATGGAATCATCCAGCTCGATCCGATCACGACCAATCTTGCCTATCCCTCCCAAAACTGGATCCGGCTGGAAATCGCGCTGATGTTCAAGGGCAAGCCGGACGCGCAGCTTGCGGAAGCCATCCACCAGGATATCCTCGCCTATGTCCGCACCGTTTCGCTGCAGCAGGTCGAGGGCCCGCGCGGCTTCCAATATCTTCGGGATGACATTCAGGAACGTGTTGACCTGCGCTCGGAAGGGCGCGTATCGAAAGTTATGTTCAGAACTTTCGTGATCGAATGATTCGATTAATACTTGCTTTATCTATATTAGCTTTTGCTGCGTTTTCGCCTGAAATGGCGATGGCGCAGCAATTGCCGCAACAGCTCCCGACGGATCTCTTGAATGTCCCGGTGAACGGGTCGGTCGCGGCTTGGATCATTCGCACCTTCGGGCTGTTGACGATCCTGTCGATCGCGCCCGGCATCCTCATCATGGTGACGAGCTTTCCGCGCTTCATCATCGCCTTCTCGATCCTGCGTTCGGGCATGGGACTTGCGACGACGCCGTCCAACATGATCCTGCTGAGTCTCGCGCTATTCATGACCTTCTACGTCATGTCGCCGACTTTCGATCAGGCCTGGAAGGATGGGGCGCAGCCGCTGCTTGCCAATCAGATTTCGGAGGCCGATGCGGTTCAGCGCATCGCCGAGCCGTTCCGCACCTTCATGTCCAACAACACGCGCGACAAGGACATCAAGCTCTTCGTCGATCTGGCGCAGGAGCGCGGGCAGACGGTCGTGGTCGACAACAAGATCGATTACCGCGTGCTGATCCCGGCCTTCATGATCTCGGAAATCCGTCGTGGTTTTGAAATCGGCTTCCTGGTCGTTCTGCCGTTTCTGGTCATCGACCTCATCGTCTCGACCATCGTCATGGCGATGGGCATGATGATGCTGCCGCCGACATCGATCTCGCTGCCGTTCAAGATTCTTTTCTTCGTGCTGATCGACGGCTGGAACCTGCTGGTCGGCAGTCTGGTGCGTTCTTTTCACTGATCCCTGCCGGCGGGACGGTTATCGGGAACGGAGTTCCCGATAACGCCAATCAATTCTAGGAAAGCGCGCGGCAATTTTCCGGCCGGAATCGCGTAAAAACAATAGGGTAGGGCGTTTCAGCGAAGTGCTGAAACGCTTAGATCGTCACTCCGCAGCGATTGCTGCCGCATTCTGATCTTCGACCATGAACGGCTCGGTGCGCACCGGCAGTGCGGGCACGTCCATATGATCCGGACCGAGGCCCTTTCTGGCACGATCGATCATCATCTCGTAAGCAGTCTCGAGGTGACGGGTCAGGCGTTCGGCATCGAAGAGCGGCTTGATATAGCGGTTGACGGCCAGTGTTTCCTTGAGGGCCGCAATGCGCTCCGGCTGCCCGGCAAGCTCCACGGCCATATCTTCGTAGGCTTGGACATCGGCGGCCACCAGCTCCGGTACGCCGATGGCGGTAAGCAGGCTTTCGCTGACGCGCGAGGCGAAGTTTGTGCCCTTCATCGTCACCACCGGCAGGCCGGCCCAGAGCTGCTCCGAGGTCGTCGTATGGCCGTTCACCGGGAAGGTATCGAGGCCGAGATCGGCCAGTTGCTGGCGGTCGATGTGATCCTCATAGCGGATACGGGTGGTGAAGACGATGCGCTTGCGGTTGACGCCGCGTGCCTCCAGGCGAGCCCAAAGGTTGGCCTCGGCGCGCGGACCATTGCAAAGCAGCCAGAGCACGCTGTTCTTGGTGCGCTTCAGGATGTTGCACCACACGTCGATCATTTGAGAGGTGATCTTGCGGTTGCCGTTGAACGAGGCGAAGACGAAGGCATCTTCCGGCAGACCATGCGCTGCTCGAGTGGTCGGCCGCGCCTTCGGGCGATACATCGGATCGTTCGGCTGATAGGTTTCGGGCAGCCGGCAGAACTTCTCGTGAAAATGCGGTTTGGAATAATCGGGCAGAACGTAGGGATCGCCGATGATGTAGTCGAGGTCGATGTTGACGGCCGAGCCCGGAAAGCCGAGCCATGCCGTCTGAATCGGCGCTGCCTTATGATTGAGGATGCGGGCACGGCTATCCTTGGTATGTCCTTTGAGATCGATCAGAATGTCGATCCCACGGGCGCGGATCGCCTCTGCCGCCGCCTGATCGGAGAGGCTGCGGATATCGACCATGGTACCCAATCTCGAATAGTCGAATTCTTCTTCGCGCTGGGATGACAGGGACGAGTGGTCGAAGAGGGTAATCTCGAACCGATCCCGGTCGTGCAGTTCCAATGTCCGCTGCAAGAGCTTCATCGTCGCATGACCCGGCCAGAAGTCCGATGAGAGATAACCGATGCGAATCTTGCCGGCCCATGCATGCGGTGCCTTCCGGCGCGCCTCGGCGTGCCCTGCGGGCAGCGGCACCGTATCGTGCACAGCAAACTTGTTGATCGCCTCGTCGCCGCACCAGTGCAGATGGAAGAAGGGATTGTCCGGCCTGACATAGTCGAGATTGCCTGCGGCTATCGACGTCAGGATCGGCGCCATATGTTTGTCCACCGTCGCAAGATCGGACAATTCGCGGGCAAAGATCAAATGGAGCGTGCGAAAGACGATGTTGTCGGGATGCTTCTTGAACAGGGTGGCGACGATGTGCCGATTGCCCTCGTCGTAAAGGTCATCGGTCAACAGTTTCGCCGCCATCAGCCGATGTCTGAGCTCCGGCCCCTCGACGAGCACGCTCTTGAACCCGGCCAGCAGGTCTCTTTGCTGACGGCTCAGAAAGATGCTGGTAAGGGCATAGGCGAGGTCCGGATCCTTGAACGCCTGAGGCAGGATCAGGCTGCCGATCGAGAGCGTCGCGTCTTCGTTGCCGGTGGCAAAATGCAACAGCAAGGCTTCCCGCAGATAGTCTTCGCGATAGGGCTTCTGTCTGCCTGCCAGTTCATAGGATCTCGCCGCGTCCGATCTGAAGCCGAGTTTCAGCAGCGTCTTTGCGAGCAGCGCGTAGGTCTTCGGCGATGTGTCGGTATTGAGCAGCTCGTTCAGTGTTTCGAGCGCACGCGTATATTGCCCCTTTTGATAAAGGTTGGACGCTGTCACATAGGCGTTTTTCGTATTCACGAGCGAGACTCCGGGCGAACTTTGAACAGCCCCCGGCAAAGGCCGAAGTCCGTCATCAAGGATTCGTGGGATAATCGCGCGCGTAGCTTGCCTGAAACCGAAGCAATGGTCGAACGCTCCTTTACGTATCGTTAGCTACGTTGCGGTCGGCCGCGTTCCAAGCTTCCACGTTTAAGAAATTCGCAAGCAATGCATGCGAGTTTACCTGCGACATGACGGGTTTGGCCTTCTAGGAAATGGGGCCGAGGAGCATGAAGCCGCTCCGTCATCGCCGGTATTTGAAGTCCGGTATGTCCTCCTTTTCGTATTCAGTTTCCAGGGGACACACTTATGACCAGCATCGTAACCAACAATTCCGCTATGGCCGCTCTGCAGACCCTGCGCGGCATCAGCAACAACCTGCAGAACACGCAGGACGCCGTTTCTTCCGGCCTTCGCATCTCCAAGGCTTCCGACAACGCCGCCTATTGGTCGATCGCCACCTCGATGAAGTCCGACGACAGCGCTATCGGCGCCGTCTCCGACGCCCTCGGCCTCGGTGCCGCCAAGGTCGACACGGCATCTACCGCCGTCAGCAGCTCGATCGACATCGTCGGTCAGATCAAGGACAAGCTCGTCACCGCCATGGAAGGCTCGGTCGACAAGGGCCAGGTCCAGGAAGAAATCGGCCAGCTGCAGGAGCAGTTGCAGAGCGTTGCTCAGTCCGCCTCGTTCAACGGCGAAAACTGGGTCATGGCTGCCAGCGGCGACTCCGCCTCGGTCGTTTCGTCCTTCATTCGCGGCACCAACGGCACCGTTTCGGTCAGCACGACGTCCTACGCGTTCAACACCGGCGCAACGGGCAATGTTCTGTTCGGTTCGAATTCCGGCTCGATCGATACTTCTTCGGGCATTCTCGGCACCGTGGACAGCACGGTCGGCGCTTCGGTCTTCAGCCTCGATATTTCCAGCATGACCTCCGGCCAGATCTCCAGCGCTCTCAACATGGTTCAGACCGCTCTGAACTCCATGACGAGCATGGGTTCGAAGCTCGGCTCGATCTCCAGCCGTATCGATCTGCAGACGACCTTCGCTTCGTCGCTCTCTGACTCGATCGAATCGGGTGTTGGCAAGCTCGTCGACGCCGACATGGAACAGGAATCGAGCAAGCTCTCTGCTCTGCAGACGCAGCAGCAGCTGGCTATCCAGTCGCTCTCGATCGCCAACTCCTCCACGCAGTCGATCCTGTCGCTGTTCCGTTAAGAAGAACGACTGGCGCCCGGCGCCAGCCGAAATTTCTAAACACCAAGTTAACCGCGCCTGCATAAGGCGCGGTTTTTTTTATGTTTTCGGATCGGGATCGGTTCAGGTTTTCTTAACCATATTGCTGTTTTCTAACACCATTGAAACGGCGAGTTAACCTTAACAGATTGGTTAACAGGCATGATGCTGAGTGCCGTTACCGGTTTTTAGGTCCGGAATGTCCCTTATTTAACCGCTGCCAAAGGGGCAAAATATTATGACGAGCATCCTTACCAACAACGCTGCAATGTCCGCTCTGCAGACCCTGCGCGGCATTAACAATGACTTGCAGACCACTCAGAATGCCGTTTCTTCCGGCCTGCGCATCTCCAAGGCTTCCGACAACGCCGCCTATTGGTCGATCGGCACGACGATGAAGTCCGACGACAGCGCTATCGGCGCCGTCTCCGACGCCCTCGGCCTCGGTGCCGCCAAGGTCGACACGGCAACCACCGCAGTCACGAGCGCCCTCGACATCGTCAGCCAGATCAAGTCCAAGCTCGTCACCGCCATGGAAGGCTCGGTCGACAAGGGTCAGGTCCAGGAAGAAATCGGCCAGCTGCAGCAGCAGCTGGAAAGCGTCGCTCAGTCCGCCTCGTTCAACGGCGAAAACTGGGTCGTGGCTGCCGCCAACGACTCCGCCTCGGTCGTTTCCTCCTTCATCCGCGGCACCAACGGCACCGTTTCGGTCAGCACGACGTCCTACGCATTCAACACCGGCGCAACGGGCAACGTTCTGTTCGGCTCGAATTCCGGCTCGATCGATACGTCTTCGGGCATTCTCGGCACCGTGGACAGCACGGTCGGCGCTTCGGTCTTCAGCCTCGACATCACCGGCATGACCGGCGGCCAGATCTCCAGCGCCCTGAACATGGTTCAGACCGCTCTGAACTCCATGACCAGCATGGGTTCGCGTCTCGGCTCGATCTCGACCCGTATCGACCTGCAGACGTCTTTCGCTTCGTCGCTGTCAGACTCGATCGAATCGGGTGTTGGCAAGCTGATCGATGCCGACATGGAACAGGAATCGAGCAAGCTCTCTGCTCTGCAGACGCAGCAGCAACTGGCCGTCCAGTCGCTCTCGATCGCCAACTCCTCTTCGCAGAACATCCTGTCGCTGTTCCGTTAATAGGAAGAGCCGGCGCTCGGCGCCGGCTGAAATTCGAAACAAAAGATTTACCGCGCCTTCCCAAGAGGCGCGGTTTTGTTTTTCGGGGTGCCTTTACCCAATTGGCACTCTCCCCGAGCAAGTTTGCTCAGGAGGCGTTCGGCCCTGCACCGGCCATCCTGCTGCGCACCACATCGATGAAGCCATCGAACAGCTTGCGCATGGCAACCTGCTTATAGGGATAGATGGTGGGGCTATCCATGTTGTGGACGACCATCGCCACGTCGAGTTCAAACACCAGCAGACGTCCGTCGGGAAGTTCCGCGCAGTCGATACCGAAATAATCGAGGCCTATGTGCCGATAGAGAGCCGCGAAACTCTCCTGGTGGCGGATCGCAAAATCCGTGTCGAAATTCTCCATCCAAGCCTCTTCGACAGCGCGCTTGGCCGGGCTTTCCGCCATGCCGGCGCTGAGATAATGCACGATCCAATGCTCGGAGAGCGCCATATGGCTGGCGAAAGCCTTCCCGCCGATGAATACAATGCGCTGCTTGTTGTAGAGGCCGTCCGGTCCGCGAAAATCGATGAAGGGTGCCACATAGAGCTCGGGAGCCGGCTGCGTGACAATCCATGCGGACAGTTCCGAGTTGTCGGCAATGCGTTCCATTCCGTTGCCGGCATGGGTGCTGATTGGGCGAACCACGAGCGGAAACGAGAGCCCCGGTGCGCATTCATCCAGGGTTTTTATGCCGGCGCCGATAGCAATGAGGTCTCCGCGCGGTATGCGATATGTGCTCGGCGATAAAATGGAGGGCTCATTGGCAAGCATGCCGCTAACGCCATCGCGGGTCAGCCGACTGATCAGTTCCGGATCGTTGTTCATGATCGGGCCGCTAAAATCGGCCAGCAGCTTCTGCATCCGTTCAAGCACGGGGGCATTTTCCGTCGATTCGCCGATCGCCATGAATGCAACGTCGTGATCCGGCAAGTCCGCGAGCGCGGTCGTTTCGGTATCCACATAATGCAGCCAAAGCACGCAGTTGCTGTCCGCCAGCAGGAAATCCAGCGGCGTGTTCGCCATGAAGTTGCCCGGCGTAACGAAAGCCAGCAGCCGAGGTCCCGATCCATTCCCATGGACGACGCAAAAATTGCGGCTCAGATCCACCGCGCCGCGCAGGACTTGTTGAGCTTCCTCGGAACGGCCAAGCGTCTGCAGGATCGTCGCCAGATCGAAAATCGCCGCCGCATCCGTGCCGTCGGCCCCGACGCATTGCATCAGCTCGTTCCAGAGCGGCGTCACATCGGCGCCGGCATAGATGAGCGACACGATCCTCTGCATGCCCAGAATTCGGTTGGCGCCACCGATTTCATCAGGGGCGCGATCGGCCACGAGGCCGGATGTCATCAGCATGGGAGCAAATCCTGTCGAGAACCGAGTTTCAGAACCCCGTCAATCAGCGCGTCGATATCCGCCTGCCGCGTGCGATGATTGACGATTGCGGCGCGGATTGCCGGTTGTCCGTTGAAGTGGGTGAGGGAAGGGGCAACGCGCCCTTCGCCGTGGAGATGTTCGATGATCCGTGCATTGACCTGCGGCGGCGCATCACCGCCGGGGCCGACATAGGCAAAGCAGACGATGTTGAGCGCGACCGGCGCGAGGAGCCGCAAGGCGGGCTCCCGTTCGATCCGGCACGCCAGACCGCGTGCCAGAGCACAGTTGGCAGCCATCGAATCCCCCAAAGCCTTGAGGCCATAGGTCTTGAGGGTGAACCAGGTTTTGAGTGCGCGGAAGCCACGTGACAGGTCCGGGCCATAGTCGCAAGGCCACCAGTCGCCGCCGGCCAGGCCAGAGGCCGCACGGCTGAGATACGCGGCTTCCGAGGCAAACCTCTGACGCTGCCATGCGCTGTCCCGCACCAGCAGGAAGCCTGCGTCGTATGGCACCTGACCCCATTTGTGGAAATCGAACGCGAGCGAATCGCAGGATTGGATGCCGGTGAACAGATGCGCCAGATCATCGCAGAGGATGCCCAAGGCCCCCAGCGCGCCGTCGACGTGAAAATGCAGGTCATGGGCGTCGGCGATACCGCGCAAGGCGGTGAGGTCGTCAACTGCTCCAGTATTCACCGTCCCCGCGCTTCCGATGAGCAGGAAGGGCGTATGTCCCGCCTTCTTGTCGCGCACGATCGCAGCTTCGAGAGCCGAAATATCGATCTGCCCCGCCGCATTGACCGGGATACGCCTGAGCTGATCGCTGCCGATGCCAGACATTTCAAAGGCGCGCGGCACGCAGCCATGCACTTCGCTCGATGCGTAGCCCACCAATCGTTGCTCGTTCGACAGGCCTTTTGCACGGACATCGGTACCGAGTTTTCTACCGAGCGCGAGCAGGACGGCGACGAAATTTGCCTGCGAGGCGCCGGTCAGAAACAGGCCGCCGGCGGTATCGGGAAATGAAAATATTTGCCGCGTCCATCGGATGATCTGACGCTCGACCTCGATCGGCATATGGTCGCGCCCGCCGAGATTGGCGTTCAGGCCACCGGCCAGCATCTCCGCCAACATGCCGGCGGCCGTTCCGCCGCCCTGCACCCAGCCCATGAATCCCGGGTGGATATTGCCGCTGCCATAGGGGAGGATGTTGTCGCGGAATATAGCATGGACATCCGCCATAGCAGTCGGTTCGACCGGCAGCGGCGCGTCGAACAGAGCGCGCGCAGGCGACGGGGCCGGTTGCCAGACGGGCTTTTCGGAGAGCGTTGCCAAATGGTCGAGCATGTCGTCCAACATCTGGTGACCCTGCTTGCGCAGGGTATGCCAGTCGTCGGGGTCGAGGCTTGTTCGTTGAGGAGATCCATCCCACGGCAATTCGCCGTCTTGCAAACTTAACATGCCGATCCCGCATTGGCTGAATTGTCGACGTCGCGATCACCGTTTCTGGCGGGATAGTCAGCCGATCGTAACAATCTTACGCCGCCCAAGGTGGCGCGAAGCTGACCTGATGTGCCGCCAGCCTTTCGGGATATATGATTTTGTTAACTTTCCGGTTTTGCCGTTAACCTTTTATTAAGCCTAATGTTGTCATCTGCGGCTAACGCAACGGTTGGTTAACTTCTCCTAAGAGCCGGTTAACAGGCATGACGCTGACTGCCGTTCCCGGCCGAAGACCGGAATGTCCCTTCCAATTTCAGCCACAAGGGGCACTTCTCCATGACCAGCATTTTGACCAACGATGCGGCAATGTCTGCTCTCCAGACTCTGCGCTCGATCAACAACAATCTGGAAGACACCCAAAACCGCGTATCCTCCGGCTATCGCGTCGCCAAGGCCGCCGACAACGCAGCCTATTGGTCGATCGCGACCACCATGCGTTCCGACAACAGCGCGCTTTCGGCCGTCTCCGACGCTCTGGGTCTCGGCGCCGCCAAGGTCGACACCGCCTATACGGCAATGGACAATTCCATCGATGTCGTCCAGCAGATCAAGGACAAGCTTGTTGCGGCAACGGAAAACAGCGTCGACAAGTCGGATGTTCAGGAGGAAATTTCGCAGCTTCAGCAGCAGCTTGAGAGCATCGCGCAGTCTGCTTCCTTCTCCGGGCAGAACTGGATGATCGGAGCCAATGGGGCCTCCGCATCGGTCGTCTCCTCCTTCGTCCGCAACAACGACGGCACGGTCGAAGTCAACAGCACCAGCTATTCGTTCGACACGGGATCGCAAGGCAATGTGATGTTCGGCGCCAATGCCGACGGCACGATCGATACGAGCTCGGGTATCCTCGGCACCACGCAGGATATCAACGGCACCGGGTATTCTGTCTTCAGCCTCGACATTACCAACATGACGAGCGGCGACATTTCCCAGGCGATGAACCTGGTGCAGTCGGCTCTCAACGCGATGACGAGCACCGCTTCGCAGCTCGGCTCGCTGTCGACCCGCATCGACCTGCAGACAAGCTTCGTTTCTACACTGAGCGACACGATCGACTCCGGCGTCGGCAAGCTTGTCGATGCGAATATGGAAGAGGAATCGAGCAAGCTCTCGGCGCTGCAGACACAGCAACAATTGGCGATCCAGTCGCTCCAGATCGCCAACAACAGTGCCCAGAACGTCCTGGCGCTCTTCAAGTGAGCCTTGACCGGGGCTTACGCTAGAAAAGCGCGGCGGCATTTCTCTCTTGCCGCCGCGCGTAAGCTTTTGTTAACGTTCCGGGGTACTGATTTGCAGTATCTGCGCAGAGCCCCGGTGTCCAACCGATTTCGTTGGAGCCGCAGGGCTTTATCTAGCGACGGGCCGCGTTGGGATCATTCCCGCTGGCGGGCATGAGGCCGTTCGTTGCTGCCGGATCGGTCCGGTCTGCCGTTCCCAATAGAATTACGGATTTTCCGATGAGCAATGTGACGACAAACCCCGCCTCTTTGGCCGCGTTGACCGTATTGCGCGGCGTCAACAAAGATCTTGGTGTCGTGCAGGAACAGGTTTCGTCTGGGTATCGCGTCGAGAACGCGAGCGACGATCCGACCTATTGGTCGATGTCGAAGACCATGCAATCGGACCAGAGCAGTCTTTCAACCATCAGCGACGCGCTCGGCCTCGGCGCCTCGAAGGTCGATACCGCCTCCACCGCCATGGATTCGGTCGTCGATCTCGTGACCCAGATCCAGGCCAAACTGGTTTCGGCCAAGGAGCCCGGCACCGACAAGACCGCTGTCAATGCGGACATTCAGCAGCTCAAGGACCAGTTGCAGTCGGTCACGCAATCCGCGTCCTTCTCCGGTGAGAACTGGCTCTACAACGCCGATGCGCAGCCCGATACCGAGCAATCCGTCATCAGCAATTTTACGCGTAGTTCGAGCGGCCAAGTCAATCTTGTAACGATCAATTACGACAGCTCGCAAACCTTGATGATCGACACCTCTGATGCGAGCCGTGGGCTGCTGACGAAGGACATCGACGCCAGCACGTTCGATAGCTCCGATGGAACGTCGACGTCCCGCAATTACTATCTCCTTGCTGCAGATTCCGGTACGCCGCCCTCCGACGGCACCGAAATTTCCATTTCCGACAGCACGACCGACGATCAACTCACCGATATGATCAACGTCACGAATTCGATCCTGAAGCAGGTGACGTCAGCGGATTCGACGCTGGGCGTGATGAAATCCCGTATCGACGATCAGTCCGACTACATTTCCAAGCTCAGCGACGCCATTAAGACCAGTGTCGGCAATCTGGTCGATACCAACATGGAAGAGGCATCCGCGCGCCAAAGCGCACTGCAGACGGCACAGCAGATGGGCATTCAGGCGCTGTCGATCGCCAACACCATGTCGAGCAAGATGTTGATCCTGCTTCAGGCAAAGTGATTCCGGGTCGGCGCGGCCGAGAGGCTCGCGCCTGCCGCATTCATCCTCGCACAAGTTTGACCCCCTACGGTCCATCGCAATGGCATGGCTGCGCGCGCAAAGCATGGCCGCAGGACGGAAACCGGAAGCGTGATGATCGACGTTTTGAGCATGGAAATTCAAGGGGCCTGTCGGGAAATCAGTTCGCGGCCTTCTGCGGATGAAAAGGGGAGGATGTCAGTATGAGCCCGACACTGTCCCGCTATCTCAAAGATTTCAGCGAGCCGCCGCCGTCCCCTGCAATGCCGGACATGCCGTTCGAAGAGACTTTGGACTTCCCGGAAACGCCGGCAGCGCCGATGATCGATATCGAGGCGGAGCGCCGCGAAGCTTATGCGCAGGGCCACGAAGCCGCGACGCAGGAACTCGAGCAAAAGCATCAGGCCGAGTTGGCGACGATCGCCGAAACACATCGCGGCGAGATGGACGCCTTGCGCGCCCGGTATGAGGAGCGCGCGGCCGAGAAGATTGTCAACGGATTGACGCAGCTCGCTACGACGCTCGGGCAGGCGATCAGCGCGGAGGCTGCTGTCGCACTCGCGCCGATCATGACCGAAGCGCTGACGGCGAGAGCCGTCGCCGACCTCGCTGAACGGGTGACGGCGGCAATTCTCGATGGCGCGGCAGGCCCGATTACCGTCAGCGGCCCGCGTCATCTCTTCGAAGCTCTGCATGCCAGCATCGGCCAAAATGGCGTTTTGCTGCGCCACACGGAGGCTCGCGATGTTGATCTCACCGTAACGATCGGAGAGAGCGTTCTCGTCACCCGAATGTCTGCCTGGGCCGCTAGTCTGAAAGAGATTCTGAAATGAGCGACGGCGATCAAAACCAGGCCAAACACGAGATCATCATCGTCAAGCGGCATGGCGGCGGCGATCATGAAGGTGGCCATGGCGGCGCATGGAAAATCGCCTATGCCGACTTCATGACGGCGATGATGGCCTTCTTTCTGGTGATGTGGCTGGTGAATGCCGCAAACGAAGAGACGAAGGCCTCCGTCGCCTCCTATTTCAACCCGATCAAGCTTGCTGACGAAAAGCCGACGGAAAAGGGACTGAAGAAGCCCGTCGACAAGGCGGACGGGCAGAAGAACCAGGCGAAGTCGAAGAACAAGGAAGACAATCCGAACGACGGCAAGTCCGCCAATTCTGGTGAGGACCAGACTTCGACGTCGGGCGATCAGACCAATTATTCCGAAGCCGATTTCTTCGAGAATCCATATTCGGTTCTGGCTGAAATCGCTCAGCAGGTCGGTCAGCAGGCCAATGTCAGCGCCAAGGGTGAGGGGGGCGCTGCCCAGTCGGGTCCCGCCACCGGCGCGGATGGCGGCCAGGCCTATCGCGATCCCTTCGATCCGGATTTCTGGACGAAGCAGGTTCAGGTCTCCAGCGCCTCGAAGAAGGCGGACGAAGAACAGTCCGCAAAATCCGACCAGTCCCCGAAGGGCGAAGTGATTGCCCTTTCCAAGGCGACCGCCGCCGATTCCGGCCAGCCGGCCACCGAGCCGCAAAACCCGGAGGAGCAGCCGACGCTGAGCGATCAGCAGGCGTCGCCGGACCAGAAAACCCTTGATAAGGACCAGCAGAACAAACAGGCTGAAAAGCAGACGGCGAACCAGCAAAGCGCCAGCGCCGCCGCCGCTGAACAAAACGATGCTTCGACAGGCGAAGGCACTACTGCCGCGGCGCAGAACAAGGACGTCGCGCCGACGAAAGATCAGCAGCAGGACGCCAAGGACCTGCAGCAGGCTATCGAGAAGCAGATCAGCGGCGTTGCCGGTCAGCTTGCCGAAGGTCTTCAGGTCACGCCGGCAGAGGGCGGTCTGCTCGTGACGATTTCCGATCAGACCAACGACCCGATGTTCAACATCGGCTCGGCCGTTCCACGTCAGGAGATGGTGCTGGCGATGGCCAAGATCGGCAAGGTTCTCGCGGACCGCAAAGGTTCGATCCTAATCCGCGGCCATACCGACGGGCGTCCCTATATGGTCGACGGCCACAATGACAATTGGCGCCTGTCGCTCGACCGCGCCCAGAGCGCCTATTATATGCTCGTCAACGGCGGACTGGACGAGAAGCGGATTGCGCAGGTTTCGGGTTTTGCCGACCGCCGGCTGAAGCTGCCTGACGATCCCTTCAACGACGCCAACCGCCGCATCGAGATCCTGATTCAGGGTGCTTCGAACCAAGCCGCCAAGAGCGAGACCGATGGCGGCAATCAGGAGCCGATTAAACCGGCGCAGGGTAAGCCGAGCCAAGGCAAGCAGGGTAAACAGGGCCAAGGCAAGCCGAGCCAAGGCAAACAGGGATAGTCCATGGCGCGCCTTCAGCATCATCATCGCCTCGCGCTCGCTTTGACCCTCGGCATGTTCATGCCGGGGATCGCGGGTGCCGAGGGGCCGGACAACCTGCCGCCCTACAAGATGCTGCGCTCGCTTGAATTCATTCAGGACTCCGTGGTGGCGGGCGACAGTTCGGCCGGCGAGATGCAGCGTTTCATGCTGTCGACCATCGACGAACGCCTGCGCACCGCCGACAAATCCGCCTTCGACGACAGCCGCGACGTCGATGCCGCATTGATCTACGCGATGAGCGGCGGCAATCCCGCTACGCTCGAATATCTAATGTCGCGCGACCTCAACGGAAATTTCGACAATCGCGTTGCCGACGTGTTGAGGAAATATCTGAACGGCAAAGGGCTGCTGGTGGTCAACACGCTCGCCGATATTGCCAAGGAATATCGCGACAAAAAGATCGGCCCTTACCTTTCGCTGGTTGCCGGCAACGTTATGTCCGCCAAAAATCCCAAGGCGGCGCTGAAGTTTTATGACTGGGCTCGTTTGACGTCGCCGGGCACCATCGTCGAGGAATCGGCGCTGCGTCGCTCCCTTGCTCTGTGCGCCGACACCAATATGGTGCCGCAGGGTCTCGACTATGCGCAGCGCTACACGAGGCGCTTTCTGCATTCGCCCTATGCCAGCCAATTCGCCAATCTCTTCGTGCAGCTCGTCGTCGATCATGACGGCGAGCTCAAGCAGCAGGATATCGTCGATATCCTCGCCTTCATGGATCCGCCGAGGCAGCGGGAAATCTATCTGCGAATGGCCCGCCGCGCCGCGATCGCCGGCAAGGCCGATCTTGCCGCGCTCGCCGCCGGTCGCGCCCAAGCCATTTCCAATGACGGTGGCGATGCGTTCGGCGCTCTGGCGGGCTTTTATGGCGGCGTTGCCGGCGTGTCGACGCCCGATTTGGGGGCGGCGGTGCGCAACATCGACCAGATGCCGGCCGGCGAATTGAACGCGCAGGATCGCGCTCTGCGCGAGGCCGCCAAGGTGGTGGCGGACGAAATCCTGCGTGCGCCGGACGCGACAAGCCTGACGCAAGTCTCACCTCTTAATCTGCCTAATCAAGAAAATACTGAACACGATGCTGCTGTGACGAACCAACCTGGGGCCAAGTCCCCTGGCACGGCGGGTGTTGAGGAGGGAGCCCCGGCAAAGGCGGCTCACGCCCCGGAGGAAGAGAGGCAGGAGGCCGACTCTTCATTCAACGCATTCGTCACGACGAGCCGCTCGAAGCTTGATGCCATCGACGGCCTGTTGAAGCAGGAAAGTCATTGATCATGATGGATATCGGTATCGCCAGTGCCCCACCCGGGGCCGATCTGGTTGCTGTTGCCAAAGGCGGGCGTTCGGCCAAGCAGGATGACGGTGATGGCAAAGGGTTTCTGGATGCACTGACCAGTTCGCGCGGCAACGGGCGAAAATCCGACGCGACCGCTCCGGATGATACGGACACGACCGATGCGGCGACCGGGACCGATACCGGTGCCGACGCAGATGCGGATACGGTAAAAAATTCGGCAGGCGATCCGACGGCGACCACACCGGCCACACCGCCGCCCATGGATGACAGCAGCATCGGAGCCGGCATGATCGATCCGTCCGCCTCCAACATCGCCGCTCTCGCCGAGCTGGCCAAAGGCTCCAAGCAGCCTGGCGTTGCCAAGTTCCCGCAGGGAGCGGCTGCGTCCAACCTTTCCAAATCGCTGGTGGATCTCCAAACGCCGGCTGAGGCCGATACAGCGCCTGCCGATAAGGCTGAGGCGACCGATCCGGCCAGCAATGCGGATGCAACCGATATTCTGGGTCAAACACAGGCCCAGACCTCGGATCAGCTCGATAATATTGCGCAGCAACTGGCGGACGTGATTGCCGGCAATCAGCCGGTGCAAGGCAATGGCGACGGCAAGACGCAAGCGCCGGCGCCGGGCAAGACAAGCAAGACGACGTCAACAGACGATGACGGTAAGGCTTCGGCGACGCAAAGCACCCAGTCCGGCGGTGCGGCCTCAGACGCGCTGTCGCTTCTGAATGTGCCGCAGGCGGCGGCCGGTGCGGTCGCTGCCGCACCGCAGAACGCGGCGAATGTGTTCGCCGGCGCTGACGGAAAAACTCAGGCGGAGCCGGATCAGCCCTTGCCGAAACTCGCCGATGTGACGTTGAAGAATGCATCGGCGAATGCCACGGACGCCGACACAACGCCTTCTTCCGTTGCCGACGCTACAGCCACCGCGCAGACCTTCCGGCTGGTGCGCGCCGATGGCCGCGGCGGCGCGCTCGACATGTCGATCAGCAAAACGAGCAGCGACGACACGGCACAGGTCGACGTCAAGGCATCAAGCGGCGGCAATGCGGAGACCGTTACCGTGCTCGATTCTCGCCGCTACCTCGGTCTTGCGGCCAATTCCAACGCGGCGCTCGTCACAAGCGCCATGGCGGGAGACGGTGAGTGGTCGGGTGCGATGCAGCCGGCTTCGGCGCTCTCCAACGCGGCGAGCTGGACAAGCACCGGCAAGGTCGTCAATACGCTCAAAATCCAACTGCATCCCAACGATCTCGGCCAAGTCACCGCCACCATGCGCCTCTCTGGCGACCAGTTGAGTGTCGATCTCAAAGTGCAGACCAGCGAGGCCTATCGGCAGCTTCACGCCGATCAGAGCCACATGGTCGACGCGTTGCGCGCCCAAGGCTATCAGGTCGACAATATCACCGTGACCTTGGCCTCGAACGCAGATCAGCAATCGGATAGCGGCAGGCAATCCGGCTTTCAGGGGCAGTCCCAACAGCAATCCCTGTTGAACCAGGGGCAGGGTGGGGACGCACGACCCAGGGGGCAGAGCTATTCAGGACAGCAGGCAAATGGCAATGACGGCAATCGCGGTTCGAGCGAACGTGGCACGGAAGATGGCGCTGCTGGCACTGCTCAGCGCCTGCGCTCTGGCGACGTTTACCTCTGACGCTTTTGCCTCCGCGAACGGCGCCTCGCCGAACAACGGCGCCGCTGGCCTGTGCGAGCGCGAAATCCAGTCGGCTGCGGCGAAATTCGGAATACCGGAAGGCATCCTCTATTCGGTCGGTTTGACAGAGACCGGACGCAAGGGCTCGCTTTATGCTTATGCCCTCAACATCGAAGGCAAGCCGGTTTTCCCGCCATCCGAAGGCGCCGCCCTGCAGACCTTTGTTGCGGCAAAACAGAGCGGCGCGAAGCTGATCGACATCGGTTGCATGCAGATCAACCAGTATTTTCACGGCGAAAATTTCGCCTCCGTTGCCGATATGTTCGACCCGCATCGCAATGTCGAATATGCCGCCAAGTTCCTCCGCGACCTCCATGACAGGCATGAAACCTGGACGATGGCGGTAGCACGATACCACGCCGGCCCGAACAACGACCCCGCCCAGAAGGTCTATGTCTGCCGTGTCATCGCCAATCTGGTCGCCACCGGATATGGAAAATGGACGCCCAACGCGGCGACCTTCTGCCAGAATTGATCTAACCGAAAGTTGTATCTGGCTTTTCGTGCGTGGCCGCTAACCTATTTGGCATGGTTGACAACATGCGGATCGCCTGAATTACATATATTCATAATATACTAACTAACCAATTTTTTATCGGTGTAAAACACAAGGTACCCACTACATATAGTGCAAATCGGCCCCCAAATCTTAATCAATTGTTAATTCCCGTCACTCATTTCCGACAGTTGTTCGTGATTCGCCCGATTCGTACCCATAGTTCATCGAAACACCACACTGATTCGGAGGCGGACGAATGATCGTAGTGGTTGATGAGCGAGAGCTCGTTAAGGATGGTTACACTTCTCTCTTTGGGCGCGAGGGCATCCCGTCGACGGGGTTCGATCCCCGGGAATTCGGCGAATGGGTCACGACCGCTGCGGACGGCGATATTGCCGCTGTCGAAGCATTTCTGATCGGACAGGGACAGCATGTGCACGAATTGCCCCGGGCAATTCGCGACCGGTCGGTAGCTCCCGTCATCGCCGTCAGCGATCAACCCTCGTTGGAATCGACGCTGGCGCTCTTCGACTGCGGAGTCGACGATGTCGTGCGCAAGCCGGTGCATCCTCGCGAGATCCTTGCCCGTGCGGCTGCGATCCGCCGGAGGCTGAAGGCGATCACCAGCTACACCGACATCGGCCCGATACGCGTCTTCGCCGACGGCCGTGATCCGGAAATCAACGGCGAAGTCTTCGCCCTGCCGCGGCGCGAGCGTCGCATTCTGGAATATTTGATTGCCAATCGCGGCCGCCGGGTCACCAAGACGCAGATCTTCAACGCGATCTACGGCATCTTCGACGAGGAAGTCGAAGAAAACGTCGTCGAAAGCCATATCTCCAAGCTGCGCAAGAAGTTGCGCAAGAAGCTCGGTTTCGATCCCGTCGATTCCAAGCGCTTCCTTGGCTACTGCATCGATTGGAATTGATGCACCGACCGGGATTTGGCGTAGCAACGCTTGAACCCCGCGTGTAATTCCCTCCCAGAATTTCTCCCAATTCCCAGAATTATACGCGGGCTCTCCGAACATCGATCCCGGTGTTCGGACGCGAAGGTGCGCCAACTCTTACGCTTACTGCGACCTTGAGCGCTCCTATGAACGCGTCGCAGCAATCTCCGAAAAGCTGCATCATGATGACCGGCTTTTCCTCTTTTCAGACAGCTTCACGCAAGGCCCGCCCCATACTCTCAGCCTTACGAGGAAAACGAGGATTCCAGATGAGCATTTTCGGCAGCATGAAAACCGCGGTTTCAGGGATGAACGCCCAGGCGAACCGTTTGGGTACCGTTTCTGACAACATCGCCAACTCCAGCACGACCGGCTACAAAGAAGCATCGACGAGCTTTTCCTCCCTCGTCCTGCCTTCCTCGGCCGGCAGCTACAGTTCCGGCGGCGTCCAGACGTCTGTGCACCGCGCGATCTCGCAGCAGGGCAACATATCCTACACCACTTCGAGCACTGACCTCGCAATCCAGGGCGACGGCTTCTTCGTCGTCCAGAGTTCGGCCGGACAGACGTTTCTAAGCCGCTCCGGCGACTTTTCGGCAGACTCCTCGGGCAATCTCGTCAATTCCGCCGGCTTTACGCTGATGGGCTATCCCGCAGACTCCTCCGGGACGGCTTCTGTGGTCGTCAACGGCTTCAGCGGCTTGGAGCCGGTCAATGTCAGCCAGAACGGCGTTACTGCCATCGCCACGACGACTGGCGAGATGTCAGGCAACCTTAACTCCAATGCAGACATCGCGACCAGCAGCTCCACGGGTTATCTGCCGTCCGAAAATTTGGCGCCGGTAACCGACGACACGAGCAAGGCCTCGATCACCGGTTATGACAGCCAGGGCAATGCCGTCACCTTCGACGTCTACTATACCAAGACAGCGGATAACACGTGGGATGTAACGGTCTACAATAAGGCAGACCTGGTGTCCGATCCGACGTCGGGCACTGCACTTTATAGCAGTGATCCGGTCGGTAGCACGGAGCTGGATTTTGACGATAACGGCGATTTAACATCAGGTGGATCGTTCGATCTCAGCTACACCAGCGGATCGACGACTCAAACCATCTCGATGGATTTCACCGGTTTCACTCAGGTCGCCACTGACTTCAATGCCACGGGCAAAATGAACGGTCAGGCTCCGAACCCGGTAACAAGCGTCACGATCGGCAAGGACGGGACGGTCAATGCTGTCTACAAGGACAGCTCCACCAAGGCTCTCTATCGTATCCCGCTCGCCACGGTGGCAAGCCCCGACAATCTGACGCTGGAGAGCGGCAACGTCTATTCGGCCAACGGCGACTCGGGCGTTACGGTGACCGGTTTCCCGCAGACCGGCGGCTTTGGCTATATTCAGTCCGGCGCGCTGGAAGAATCCAACGTCGACCTTGCGACCGAACTGACGAACATGATCGAGGCGCAGAAAAGCTACACTGCGAATTCCAAGGTGTTCCAAGCCGGTTCCGACCTTCTGGACGTTCTCGTCAACCTGCAACGTTAATAAGTACGATAGGGTACCGAGCCAGCCATGTCGCTCACCACAGCACTCAATAACGCGCAAGCGATATTCAACAATACCGGCACGCAGAGCAGTGTCGTATCGAACAATATCGCCAACGCCGGCAATGCGGATTATACCCGTCGCCAGGCGATGTTGACGACGGACATGACTGGCGCCCAGGTCGTAAAGATCGCCCGCGCCGACGAGCCATCCTTGCAGAAAGCGTTCCTGGGCAGCACGTCTGACGATGCTGCTCAGCAGCGCCTGCTGAAGGGTTACGAGGATATTCAATCCGGAACGATCGGCGGCAATGACAACGAGATCGCGCCGGCCACCTACCTTGCCGCCCTGCAGACGGCAATGCAGACCTTTGCCGGTTCGCCGGCCAGCACCACCGCAGCGCAATCGGCCGTCAACGCCGCCCAGGATCTTGCAAATTCCCTGAACAACGCCACCACGGCCGTTAATGGAATCCGCGCCGATGCCGACAAGGAAATCAGCTCGGACGTCGATTCGCTGAACAGCTTGCTCGCGCAGTTCGAACAGGCGAACGATGCGGTCAAGACCGCGACGGCAACCGCCGGCCCCACGTCCTCTGCGCTCTCGGATGCGACGGACCAGCGCGACGCGGTCCTGAAACAGATTTCGCAGATCGTCGGCGTCACCACGGTTACGCGCTCGAACGGCGACATGGCACTCTATACCAGCGGCGGCACGACGCTGTTCGAGACGATACCGCGTAAGGTGACCTTCACGTCGACGAATTCCTACACGGATGGCACCGTCGGCAACAGTGTTTATATCGATGGTGTGGCACTCGATCCCGGTGAGGGTGCGGATACGACGGCCCAGGGCAGTCTTCAGGCCGCCCTTCAGGTTCGCGACGATGTTGCCCCGACCTACCAGAAGCAGCTCGACGAAATCGCACGCGGCCTTGTGTCGATGTTTTCTGAGAAGAACCAGACCGACTCCACTCAAGATCCGTTGCCCGGCCTTTTCACCTGGAGTGGCGGTACCGTAGAGACCGATGCCACCGCCGTTGCTGGCATGGCCGGTACGATTGCGGTCAATCCCGCATTGATCACTTCGCAGGGCGGCGATCCCACCCTTTTGCGGGATGGTGGCATCAACGGTTCCGACTATGTCGTCAACAGCAGTGGCGACAGCGGCTATTCCGATCTGCTCGACTCCTACGTCACCGGCTTTGACACGAAGATGGACTTCGACGCCGATGCCGGCTCCGACACGACGGCCAGCATCATGAATTACGCGTCCGATTCTATCGGCTGGCTGGAAGATCAGCGCAGCTCCGCAAATTCGGCGGCGGAAAATACCTCGGCGGCGCTGTCTCGGTCATCCGAAGTCTATTCGAACGAGACCGGGGTTAACCTCGACGAAGAGCTGACGCTGATGATGGATATCGAGCAATCCTACAAGGCGGGAACGAAGATATTGAACGCCGTGAACGAGATGCTTCAATCGGTACTGGATATTGCGAGCTAAGCCATGAAACTTTCCTTCATTTCAAGCGCAGCCATTCAGAACGCTATGCGCCAGACGATCCGTCAGTCGCAGAATGAGATGACGGATGCTTCGACAGAAGCGACGACTGGTGTCTATGCCGATATCGGCGTCGCGCTGGGCAGCAACACCGCGCTCAGCGTCAATCTCACGCGGGAAGTGACGCGCATCGATTCCCTGCTCAGCAGCAACTCGATCGCCGACCAGCGCATGTCGTCCTCGCAGACGGCTTTGAGCGATATGTCGTCCCAGGCCCAGAAACTGATGGACCAACTGGTGGCGCTGCGCGGCAACACCGATGGCAGCAGCGTATCCCTGACGCAGCAGACGGCGAGTGCGACGCTTTCGAGCTTCCTCTCCGATGCCAATACCATGGTCAACGGCGAGTATCTTTTCGCCGGCACGAATACCGACGTGCAGCCGATGACCGACTACACCGCCGACGCAACGACGTCCATCCAGGCGGCGTTGGAGCAATATGCCACCGACAATGGCACGAGCGTCGACCAACTCACCGGCGACCAGATGACGGACTTCATCACCACCCAGGTCGAGCCGATGTTCACTTCGGACAGTGCATCGGCGCCGGACAACTGGGCAAGCTGGTCGGCCGCTTCGGATCAGAACATGTCGAGCCGCATCAGCAACTCGGAAGTGATCGATTCCTCGACCAACGCCAATGAACCCGGCATGCGCTACCTGGCGCTCGCAACCACCGTGGTCAATTCGTTGATGGATTCGAGTTTGGACCTCAGCCAGGACGCGCTGAACGCGGTCAACGACCAAGCCACCAGCTATACGCGTCAGGCGATCGATGGAATCAACGACCAGTCGAGCCAGCTTGGCCTGTCGCAATCGCGTCTCTCGGATGCGAACACATCGCTGAACGCCCAGAAAGACATCATTAACACTAATATCGGTGACCTTACCGGAGTCGATCCTTACGAGGCTTCGACCAAGGTCAACAGCCTCGAAACTCAGCTTGAGACGGCCTATACTATCGTCTCCAAGATACAGCAGCTGAGCCTTGTAAATTACCTTTGATGATCAAAGGGATGTAATGACCAGGAAGGATGCATGAATGTATCAGTTCTCATATGCGGAAGTCATGCAGGATGCGGTGGCCGACGCCAAGGAAAGAGAACGGCAAGTTCTGGACCGGTCGATAGCTCTTCTCTCTGCGGCCCGTGACAAGGGGAAGTACGGCCGCGAAGCAATCGAGGCGTTGTTCTACACAAGACGCGTCTGGATCAGCTTCATCGAGGATCTCAAAAGTCCGGAGAACCAGCTTAACGTCGAACTGCGCGCCAATCTGATCTCTATCGCAATCTGGATTTTGAAGGAATGCGACCGGATCCGCAGGCGCCAGTCTGAAAATTATCAAGGCATCATCGATGTCACCACCATCATCAGGGATGGACTTAAATGAAAAGTACGCTTCGCATATCGCTTAAAGCCGGGGAAAGAATTTTTATCAACGGGGCCGTGCTGCGCGTTGACCGCAAGGTTGCCCTCGAATTCCTGAATGATGTGACGTTCCTGCTCGAGAACCATGTTCTCCAGCCGGAGGATGCGACGACGCCGCTGCGCCAGCTCTACTTCATCGCGCAGATGATCCTCATCAATCCGGAAGGCAAGGAACAATCGACGGCAATGTTCCGCAAGTCGATCGTCATGCTGCTTTCGTGCTTCCGCAATGAGGAAGTGCTGGCCGAGCTGAAGCGCATCGACGGCCTCGTCGCGACGGGCCGCGCCTTCGATGCGTTGAAGGCGATCCGCGCTCTCTACCCGGTCGAAGACAGCATTCTCCACAGCCAGGAAATGCCGGCGGCGACCATCGAACACATTCGCCGGGAGATCGCGCCGTGGCGGTAGATGCGGTCACCAGCAGCACCAGTACCAGCACCTCTTCGAGCTCGGCGGCAGCGGCGTCGGCGAGCGCTACCCTGAATTATAACGACTTCCTCCAGCTCCTCATCGCCCAGATGAAGACGCAGGATCCGACCGATCCGATGGATGCCAGCCAGCAGATTTCGCAGCTCGCCAGCTTCTCTCAGGTCGAACAGCAGATCCAGACGAACTCACACCTGGAAACGGTGCTGCAGAACCAATGGATTTCGAATGCGTCCGACTATATCGGCAAGGAGATCCTGAGTGCCGACGGCACGGTGACCGGCACGATCAAGGAAGTAACCGTCTATTCGGACGGTATCATCGCAGAAACCGAGGCGGGCGACAAAGTCCTGCTGCAGGCCGGCGTTACCGTCGCTCCTTCGGGAACGACTATTGATGCGCCAACGTCAACGACGGATACTAGCAGCAGCGATTCGACGGATAGCACTGACTCGACCAGCGGCTCATGAGGAGCCGGCTGAACTAAAGGATGAAGATATCATGAATGAAGCCGATGCATTGGATATCTTCCAGGCGGCGATCTGGACAGTGCTCGTTTCCTCGGGCCCGGCCGTTCTCGCCGCGATGATCGTCGGCCTCGTCATCGCCTTGATCCAGGCGCTGACCCAGGTGCAGGAAGCCACATTGACCTTCGTGCCGAAGATCGTCGCGGTCATGGTGACGGTCGGCATCACGGCTCCCTTCGTCGGCTCGCAGATCTCGATCTTCACCAACCTCGTCTTTTCGAGAATTCAGTCGGGATTTTAGGACGATTGGGCATCGGCGCGAGGCCATTCTCGCGCAAGCTTCGCCTTTTAATGATGTGACCGAATAGGGCAAACGGGTCAGCCGTTTGCCCCCTCTCATGAAGAGACGGAACCGGTCGATGGCGCAACCACCCGCAATAGCACTTCCAAAAGCCAATCCCAGCATGCGTGATATCGGGTTCGCCCTCGGTATCATGGTCATCCTCTGTGTGCTGTTCCTGCCGATCCCGCCATTCCTCATCGATATGGGTCTGGCCTTCTCGATCGCGCTCTCGGTGCTGATCCTGATGGTGGCGCTGTGGATCAAGAAGCCGCTGGAATTCTCGTCTTTCCCAACCATTTTGCTGATCGCCACCATGACCCGTCTGTCGCTGAACATTGCGACGACGCGAGTCATTCTTTCGCACGGCTATGAAGGCCACGATGCGGCCGGCGGCGTGATCGCAGGTTTCTCCAGTCTGGTGATGTCCGGCGATTTCGTGATCGGTCTGATCGTCTTCATGATCCTGATCACCATCAATTTCATCGTCATCACCAAGGGTGCGACGCGTATCGCTGAAGTCGGCGCGCGTTTTACCCTCGATGCAATCCCCGGCAAGCAGATGGCGATCGACGCCGATCTGTCGGCCGGCCTGATCGATGAAAAAGAAGCGCAGCGGCGGCGCCGCGAGCTGGAAGAGGAAAGCTCATTCTTCGGCGCCATGGACGGTGCTTCGAAATTCGTCCGCGGCGATGCCGTCGCCGGTCTGCTCATCACCTGCATCAACATCTTCGGCGGCATCATTATCGGTTATTTCCGCCATGGCATGCAGATCGGCCAGGCGGCCGATGTCTTCGTCAAGCTTTCCGTCGGTGACGGTCTGGTGTCGCAGATGCCGGCGCTCGTCGTCTCGCTTGCTGCCGGTCTTCTCGTTTCGCGCGGCGGCACCGCCGGCTCTACCGACCAGGCCGTTATCAATCAGTTGAGCGGCTATCCGCGTGCGCTCGCCGTTGCCGCGATCCTCATGGGCATCCTCGCCATCATGCCGGGCATGCCCTTCATTCCTTTCCTCATTCTCGGCGGCCTTATGGCAACCGGCGCCTGGTTCATCCCGCGGCAGGTCGAAGCCGAAAACAAGCTTCGCCGCGATGCGGAAGAAAAGAAGGTCATGCAGACGAAGGAAATGGAGAAGGATTCGGTCAAGTCGGTTCTGACGACCTCGGAAATCGAGTTGGCGCTCGGCAAGATCGTTTCCACCCGGCTGCTCGGCGCCCATCAGGAACTGGCCTTCCGCGTCGGCAAGATGCGCAAGAAATTCGCGACGCAATACGGTTTCGTCGTACCGGAAATCAAGGTGACCGACGACATTGCCATCGCCGACAAGTCCTATCAGATCCGCATCCATGGCACGACGGTCGCTTCCAATATGCTGCGTGTCGGCGAAGTGCTCGTCGTCACCGGTTCGGGCCGCAAACCCACGGTCCCGGGCGACGAGATCCGCGAGCCCGCCTTCGGCATGCCCGCCGTTTCAGTCCTCGAGGCCTTCACCGAGGATTTGAAACGCGAAGGCTTCCAGCCGATCGACAATGTCTCCGTCGTGCTGACGCATATGAGCGAAGTCATCCGCAACAACCTGCCGGCGCTTCTCTCCTATAAGGACGTCAAGATCCTGATCGAGCGCCTCGATCCGGAATACAAAAAGCTCGCCGACGAGATCTGCTCGTCGCACATGTCCTATTCGGGCCTGCAGGCGGTGCTCAAGCTCCTGCTTGCCGAGCGTGTCTCGATCCGCAACCTGCACCTCATCCTGGAAGCCGTTGCGGAACTTGCGCCGCATGTGCGCAAGACGGAGCAGATCGTCGAGCATGTGCGGGTGCGCATGGCACAGCAGCTCTGCGGCGACCTTGCGGACAATGGCGTGCTGCGCGTTCTCCGCCTTGGCAGCAAATGGGATCTCATCTTCCATCAGGCGCTGAAGCGCGACCAGAAGGGAGAGATCGTCGAGTTCGACATCGATCCGCGCAATCTGGAAGAATTCAGCGAGCAGGCGGGCAAAGTTATCCGTGAATACATGGACCGCGGCTTGCCCTTCGTGCTTGTCACATCCCCGGAAACACGCTCCTATGTGCGCATGATCATCGAACGCCTGTTCGCGACTCTGCCGGTCTTGTCGCATGTGGAATTGGCCAAGGGGATCGAGATCAAGATTCTAGGTTCCATTTCATGATAACAGACCCCCAGGGCACCATTCTGGCGTTGTTTCTCGCCTTCTGCCGCATTGGCGGCTGCATCATGGTGCTCCCGGGGTTTTCGTCGGGCCGCGTGCCGCAGCAGGTTCGGGTGCTGCTTGCGGCGGCATTGTCGATGGCGATCCTGCCGCTGCTCTGGAACACCATCTATCCGGAAGTGTCGAAAGGCGGCGCCACCTATATCGCACTGATCTTCACCGAAACGGTGATCGGCCTGATGTACGGCATGATGGCGCGGCTCTATACGCTCGGGCTGCAATTTGCCGGCACGGCCATATCGATGTTGATCGGTTTCAATGCGCCAGGCGGTATGGACATCATCGAAGAGACGAACGAGACGTCGCTGACGAGCTTGATCAGCTTCTGCGGCCTGATGATGCTGTTCATTATGGATTTCCACCATCACGTCCTGCAGGCGCTGGTCGATTCCTATTCGGTCGTGCCCTTTGGGGGCCATATCGATGCGCGCGCCTCGCTTGTGTCGGTGGCGGATACGCTGGAGGCCACGTTTTTCATTATGCTGCGGCTGGCGAGCCCCTTCCTGCTCTATGGTCTGATGTTCCAGATGTCGATCGGCTTCATCAATAAGCTGGCGCCGCAGATCCCGATCTATTTCATATCGACGCCCTATCTGCTGATGGGCGGGCTGTTCATGCTCTATCTCAGCATCGCGGCAATCGTCAGTCAGTTCTCTGGCGCCTTCCTCAGCGTCTTCAACGGACATTAGCGGGGCGAGGCGGAAGCGATGGCGGAAAAAAGCCGGTCCGAAAAATTGAAGCGGCTCGTCGCCGTTCAGCGCCATCTCGAGCAGATAGCGGAAAACGAGCTTGCGGATACCACCCGCCAGCGCAACGAGGTCAGCCAGTCGATGGACAAGCTGATCGATGCCATTAGCTCGGCCGATCCGATCCATATGGCATTTTCAGTGCATTACGCCGCACGCTATGGCCGCTTGACGCTCAAGGATCAGCAGCTCGATGGCATCCAGAAGCTGATCGAGACGAAAGTCCTGCAAGAACGCACCAAGGCGGAGCGGTTGGAAGAGCATATGAAGGACGCCCGCGAGCTGGAAATACGCGAGGCGGACGACAATGCCGTCTACGACATCATCGATCAGCGCTTTGCGGGCGCAACGCCAGCCTCCAGCAAGGTTCAAAAACCATAATCGTCGCGATCTCAGAACAAGATGGCATTCCCCGAATCGCCGCCTTGCTCCGGATTCAAGATTGGAACGATCTTCATGCGTTCAAATGAGCGCGCGACGCTCTACTGCTCGATTCGGCATGACCTTGCTCGATGGCTGCTTCACGCGTCGCGGGGTCATGCTTTAGTGAAAGGAAACGTGACGTGGCTATTTCGCCCCCGAGTGATTTGGTCCTGGATGTCGTCAAGGCCGCCAATCCGGCCGACGTTCAGGCAGCCCAGGAAAAGCTCGCGGCCAACAGGGCTGCCTTTGCCGCCACAAGCCTGGCGGAAAACGGCAATGGTTTCGCCTCGACCGTGAATGCGCTGGACAGCGCCGCAACGAAGGCCGGCCTCAGCAACGCCAACACTCATACGGCGTCGACAAAGGTGCCGCAGGCTTACCACAAGTTCGAAGCGATGGTGCTGCAGAACTTCGTCAAGAACATGCTGCCGAACAGCGAAACACTCTACGGCAAGGGCTCCGCCGGCGAAATCTGGAAGGGCATGATGGCCGAGCAGCTCGGCAATACGCTCGCCAAGAATGGCGGCGTCGGCATCGCCGAGCAAATGTACAAGGAACAGGTTGACAAGATGCGCAACACTGGCGCCGTCAACTCGGCGACCGATGAGAACGACAAGAAGATGGCGCTGAGCGCAATTACCGATTTCCAGCGAAAGACGCTTGCGGCGGCCGAAACCAATGGTGACAGCGATACCACCGTCACCAACCAAGATACGCTGACGTCCAAGAAAGTGTGACCCGGGGGATAGATATGGAAGTGATTTCGAACGACTACCGGATCAAGTCGGTCCTTGGCCGCCTGGAGATGATCATCGATAACGAGAACAGCCGGATCGGCACCGATCCGGAATTCGATCTCAAAGTATCGAATGCCCATAAGAGCCGCTGCCTCTACGAATTGTCGATGCTGTTTCGTGATACCAACCCGGCCGACCTAGCGGTCGCGCATATCGAGCAGTTGCACGGGCTGAAGAAGAAGCTGATCCTGAACGCGCGTCGCGTCGAAGCCCATCTCGAAGCCGTGCGTGCCGTTGCCGATATCTTGAAGAACGCGGTGCAGAACGCCGACGCCGACGGCACCTATTCGCAGGAGCAGTTCCGCGTCCGTGAGGCCGGATGATCAAGCTCGTCCTCACCGGCCTCTGGGTCTGCGCCGTAACGCTGGCTTCGGTCTATTTTTCGGTAGAGATGGCGACGGCGCCTGCGACCAATCCCGACGACGCCAAGAAAGCGCAGCAGGAATTCGTCAAGGGCGAATCGATCAACGTGCCCGTCATTGCCAACGGCCAGGTGAACGGCTATTTCATCACCCGCATCTCCTTCATGATGGAGAAGGGCAAGGCGAGCCAGCTCCAGACGCCGCTGACGGAATTGACGACCGATGAGCTCTATTCGCTGCTGGTGGGCAATAAGGCGATCGACATAAGCCATACCGCCAGCTTCGACGTCGCCAGTTTCCGCAGCGATATCAAGAAAAACATGAACGAACGTCTCGGCGGCGACTATGTTGCCGACGTTCTGGTCGAACAGCTCGACTTCCTTTCCAAGGAGGAGATCAATGGCGGCGACGGCTCTGGCAAGAGAACCGTCAAGCCCGTAAAGATCGTCCAGGGCGATGCGGCACCGGACGCCGAGCCAAAGCCGGCGCATTAGGCCTGCTTCAGGCCGATGATGGCCGCTCCCTTATGGAGCGGCCTGTTACATCTCACGCCGAAACAGCGTTAACAAATCCCTGCTTCCCTCGCGCAATTCCGATCGATTTTCCTAACGGAAGCTTGGCATAGCTTTGCTACAAGCATCCTCAGCGATGCGTCCGATGTCACCGAATGGACAGGCGGTGGAGGATCTGCGTTGAGAAATTGCCGGCGTCGGGCTTAGGAAGCGTCCGCGGCAGGAGGTCTTGGGTGAATTTAGTCGCCAATTTTGCCGTGCTCACGTCGCGTCGAATGATTTTCGACTTGCCGGTCTGCGACCTCGATTGGGAAGATGCGCTGAACTTCATCAACGAACTGGCGTCCCTTCCGGTCGGCCAGACGGTCATCTCCTTCGTCAACGCCCATAACATGCTGCTGATGCTGCGCGACCGCGAGTATCGCGACGTGCTGGCGAAAAATCTTGTCCTACCCGACGGCGTTGGCCTGGATATGGCCTCCCGGGCTGCCCATGGGGTCTCCTTTCCGGCCAATTTGAACGGCACCGATTTCGTGCCGGCTCTGCTGACCTTCATGGAGCGGCCGAAGCGCGTCGGCCTGATTGGCGGCCGCCGCGAGGTCGTCGAGAAGGCCGCTGAAAATTTCCGCAAGCATGCGCCGTGGCATGAATTCATCGTTATTGCCGACGGTTATTTCGATAAGGCGCAAAGCGATCTGGTCGCCGCCGAGGTCGGCCGCCAGAAGATCGACGTGCTGATTGTCGGCATGGGGACGCCGCTCCAGGAAAAATGGGTTGCCGACCATATCGAACCGGAGCACGCAAGGCTGGTGCTGACGGTCGGCGCGCTGTTCGATTTCGTCTCCGGCACGGTGCCGCGTGCCCCGGCGCTGGTGCGCGCCATGCGCTTTGAATGGATGTATCGCCTGCTCCAGGAGCCGAGCCGGCTGTGGCGGCGTTATATTCTCGGCGTGCCGCTTTTCCTCTATCAGGTCATTCGGCATCAGTTCGGTCGCAAGGAGCGCATCCTGCGTGCCGCCGAGCCACAGCCGACGCCTCTGCTGCGGCTTCCTGCGCCGGACAAGCTCGCCGGCTGATTGCGGTGGCGGATCGTCGTTAACCTTTTCTTTGCCATGAAAATTTAGAGTGGGTTAACCATCGGCATCGGTCACTGACCATGCGCGCGAGACAACCCGCCATGTTCGAAAGCAAGGCCAGGACCAGACTTCTTCCCGACTACGCGGAAGCCTTCGAGGCCTCCCGCGGTGCCGGGCGGCATGCGCGCTTCGATCGCGGAAAGGATGGCTATCTCATAGCCGCCAATGTCCAGCCTGCCCACCGCCAAGCTCCGAGCGATGCCGAATTGCTGGCCCTCATTCAAAAGATGCTGGACGGCGATGCCTATCCGCTCTCTGGACAAAAAAGATCCGCGGTGGCTGAGGACGCAGAGGCTCAGCCACTGCCAGATCGTATCCGCGGCATTCTGCGAGACCATCCCGTCGCGCCCGAAACGATCATGGTTGGACCTCCCGCGCTGATCGCAGATCAATCACTGAGTTCGCCTCGCGCCGACGTCAGCGAAATCGACCTTTTGCCTCTGATCGAACCTCCTGCCGTCTCGGCTGCGCCTGCACCGCATCGCCGCTGGGTGTTCGGGTTCGGCTCCATAGGCTTCGTCATCGTCGCCGCGCTGACAGGCGCGCTTCTTCCGACAGTATTCGCAGCGCCGCCTCGCTATGTCTCTCACACCGTGTTGCAAATAGAAGGGCAGGGGGCTGCGCGACAGGCTCTTTTGGACGTCACCGCCAAACGTGTTGCCGCTCCGTCCTTGCTTTCCGACCTCGTCGCCAGGCTGAAGCTCGACCGCGATCCGGAATTCACCGGCGATCGGGCCGGCGCTTTCGGTGTTGCCATGGAATTGCTATCCGGCAATGGTAACGCTTCCGACGCGCCCTCGCGCGCGCAGGCAGCCCTTCGCAGAGATATCGCCGTCACCACCGATGCGCCGAGCGGCACCTTGTATCTCGCCGTAACCACAAGCAATCCGGCAAGATCGGCCGAGATCGCCAATCGTCTGGCCGATGCGACGATCTATGACGCCACTATTACGCAAGGCGCGGGCCTCGTTGGCAAAAGCATCTCGCCTGCGGATAAGAGCCTCAAATACCTCGATCAGGCGAAGGCCGCATTGGCCGATTTCAAGGCGCATTATGGCGACGACAAGATCGAAGCTGCGCTCGATCTGCAGCGGCAGCGCCAAGAGTTGGATGGCGAGATCAAGGCCGCCGAGGCCGCGGTGCAGAGCGCAAGAGCCCGGCTCTCCGCCGCCAAATCCGCCACTCCTGCCAGCGTCACGAGTGGCGCGCTGTCGGGCAGTCTGTCATCTGCCGCTCTCGATGATCTGCGCAGCCGCTATAGCGCCGCCAAGGTCGTCCTCTCTCAGCTTTCCACGCAGCTCGGCCCGCGCCATCCCCGTCTGTTGGCGCAGCAAGCGACAGTCGATGGCCTGACCGCCGATATCCGCAATCAACTGGAGCGCCTCATCGCCAGCAGCGATGCGGCCTTGAAGGCTGCACTTGAGAACCGCACGGCACTTTCCGCGCGGATGACCGCGCTCAGCCAAAAAAGCATTGATGTCGATATGGTCCGCCTCGATCAGCTTCAGGGTGATGTTGCAGCAGCACAGAGCCGCCATGATGCCGATCTGCAAAACGCGGATACGGCTCCGCCCCAAGTCGAGCTTCCGATCGCCGTCATCAGTTCTGCCACCGCCGCCAAGGCGCCGATCGATGACAATCTTGCGGGCCGTCAGGCGACAGGCTTCGTCATGGGCCTTGGCCTAGCGCTTTGCCTGGTCTTCCTGCGGAAATGGATGGAGGGCGCGGTAGCTGCGGAGGATCGGGCAGCCCAATACCTCGCGGCGTCCGAGCCGGTTTTCAGCCCCGCCGCCGAACCCGTCCCATTGCCGCCGCGACCAATGCCCGATCTGCCGCAACCGCATTTCGATGCCAACATTCCTGTTGCCAACGATCGCCCCGTCGTCTCGCAGGAGCTGACGGAGATCCAGCGCGAATTGGCGTCATTGCGTGCGAAAGTCCACACCTATGCTTCGCGCCGGCGGACGGTGCGCGGCTGATTCCGGCGCCGCTTTTTCCTTGCAATTACCGCTTTCAGACACCATAGGGCGTTGGCAGGCAAATCCGCTGGGCCGATGACTTATAGATTGGCGCCGAAACTATGTCGGGAGATTTTCGTGACGACTGTGATCGATGGCAAGCAGGTGGCTGCGTCTGTAATTGATGCGGTGAAGACGGCGACCGCAGCATTGGAAAGAGACACGGGTGTGAAGACCGGCCTTGCGGTGGTCATCGTCGGGGATGATC